>JAQBEG010000504.1:0-7222 GCA_032123985.1 Deltaproteobacteria bacterium | reverse complement strand
CCAATCGGCTGTCATCGTTCGGCTCCAGTCGTCCAGCGCTTCTGGGGATCCAAGACATCGCCTTCGCTCGCCCGACCTCTCGTCGCGATGCTCGCTCGAAATCACAGTCACTGGCGAGTTGAAAAACACCCATTAGTGAACAACTCATTTAGAGAGAGTCAATTCACTGGGCCGCCCACCCGAACGGATTCATAGGGCGCGCCTTCGCGTCCGAGGACCGATGAGGTGTCGACGTGGCGGATCCGAGGGAATTCAAAATGGGCGAGAGCGAGCGGCTCTGGTGGGAGCGGGTTCGACGGCGCGGGGGCATGTGGTTCGTGGTCAACAAGGGGCTCGCCTTCCTTGTTTTGTATCCGCTGTTCGGTTGTGCCGCACTCGGGTGGGACTGGCAGCCAACGCTCATGGTCGAAGGTTGGTTCATCGGCCTGGTGAGCGGCAGTTTCGTCTGGATGCGCAAGGAACTGCGATATCGCTTCACGCTCGATGACGAGGGACTCGCGTTTCCCGACGGGCAGGACGAGTAGCGCTTGCTGGGACCTACGTTTTAGATGACCGCCTTGATCATCCTGATCGCGGTTTGCGCGACCCTCGCAGTGTTCGCAACGACCAGATGGGGTAGAGAAATCGCGAAGCGGATTGGGTTTCGGGATTATGTGGCCGGCGCCGCGAGTTCTCGGGATGTTGCGTATCTGCTGTCGGCATGCGACGACGATCGCACTGTGCTCGCACGCCGGATCGCCGCCGAGCGTGAGCGCTTTCCAGACCTGACCGAGGCTGAACACTATCGTCGTGCGATTCGGAAGGTATTTGCTGAACGGGAGTCGTCGGCGTCGCAGACGCGGTAGATTCGCAGGCATGGACCAGGATTGTGTCGACAACTTCGAGGTGGACCCGTCCTCGCCCACTTTCGCACTGGAGCGTCCAAACGGAAAGATGGTCTATTGCGCTCTGCGCTGTCCTTGCGGAGGCGATGTTTTTCGATTGACGGGTTGGCCTCGTATCGTCTCCGGCCCGGGCGGGTTCTTCTGGCGGACACTCACACGCGTCTGGCGTGAAGCGCGACTGGCCATGCAGGACGGTGAGCCTTCCGATTCGCCTTTTTGGCTGCCCATCACGCCGCGGTGTGAGAGATGCGGTCGAGAGGAGTCGCTCTTGGATGCCGAAGGCATTGCGAGTCGTATGGCCCTCGATAAACGCGAAGAACCTCGGGAAGCGTATCGCTGTAGGGTCTGCGGCCGAGGCCGGGTCGAGATTGTCATTGGGACCACTTCGGGCGGACGTGTCGACACTCCAGCTGCGGTCGAAGTCATCGCACGCTGCCACGGTTGTCACTATCAGGCGCGCGTCGCCTGGTGGGATGACCCACGCTCCGCTCGAATGATTCGGCTCGATCTTCTCTACGGTCGTCGGTAGCGTCCCGGCCATGAACCTTCATTCATGTTCCATCGCTCGAAGCGTTGGCATAGCGGCTCTGGTTTGCAGCGTCCTTTCAATCTTCGTCGCGGGTTGTTCCAATCCGGATCGCGAAATTCTGGATCGACTGAGTGAGGCGGATCAAGAGCGTTTTCTCAGGGGACGCAGCGCCTCGATACCCTGTTGGACCTGTCACGATCTTGCGGGCATCGTGAAGAAAGTCGGGCCCTCGCTGCTCGGCGTCTATGGAAGAGGCTCTGGTCTCGCGCCTGGATATGAGGGATCGCCTGCGATGATCGGGGCGTCGATCATCTGGGACGACCGCTCGCTGGCGGCCTTCTTGAAGGATCCGGCAGGCTTTGTCCCTGGGAATCGGATGGTCTCGCCAGGCGTTGGAGGTTCTGGCCTCGCCGATCTTCTCTTCTATCTCCGTCACGTCACACGTCCGGGTGCGCGATCATCCAAGGCGAAATGAGCACGCCCGCAACCGATCCGAAACTCACGTTCGCCCTGGCGTTGCTTGCGGGCATGTTTGCCCAGACTCTCGCGCGCCATCTACGTCTGCCGGGCATCGTTCTCCTCTTGATCGCCGGTGTCTCACTCGGCCCCGATGGGCTTGGCTGGATCCAGCCTCGACAGCTCGGTCCTGGCCTCCCCGCGATCGTCGACTTTGCGGTCGCGATCATCCTCTTCGAGGGGGGGTTGAATCTCCAGCTATCGAGGCTGCGACGGGAGGGCGCAGCCATCCGCCGGTTGATTACGCTCGGTGCGCTGATCACGCTCGTTGGTGGCGCCTTTGCAGTTCACCGCTGGATGGGTTGGGGACTGATGGAGTCGCTTCTCTTCGGTGCCCTCGTCGTGGTCACGGGCCCGACCGGCGTTGGGCCGTTGGTGTCCGAGCTTCGCTTGAAGACGCGTGTGGCGACGGTGCTCGAGGCCGAAGGTGTTCTGATCGATCCGATTGGGGCGATTCTCGCCGTGGTGATCCTGCGGCTCGCGCTTTCTGGAGATCCAGGTTCGCTCCTTCTGTGGCATAGCGGCGCTGGTCTTGCGCGAGTCGCAGCGGGAGCTGTGCTCGGCATCGTCGCGGGCTTCATGATCGCGCGCATGCTGCGAGTTTCCTGGTTGCTGCCGGACGGTCTCGAGAATGTTTCGGTGCTCTCGGGAGTGTTGCTTCTCTACGCCGGTGCTGAGACGTTGCTCTCGCACAGCGGTGTACTTGCTGTGACCGTGGCGGGCGTTGTCGTTGGGAATACGCGGACGCCGGTCGATCGAGATCTGCGTGAGTTCAAGGATCAACTGACGGTCATGCTGATCGGGTTGCTCTTCGTTGTCCTTGCGGCCGATGTCCGCTTCGAGCAAGTCGCCGCGCTAGGCTGGGCGGGCTTCGGAGTCGTCATGACGTTGATTTTCGTCGTGCGACCGCTGGGCGTCTGGGTCAGTACATTGGGTTCAGACCTGACTCATGGCGAACGCCTGTTCATCGCATGGATCGCCCCCCGCGGAATCGTGGCCGCCGCCATCGCGTCGCTTGTCGCCGTCGATCTAGAGCGGGCAGGTCTTTCCGGGGGGATCGAACTTCGCGCACTCGTCTTTTTGACGATCGCTTTGACCGTGGCGCTCGCGGGTCTTACGGCCGGACCGGTTGGAAATTTGTTAGGCGTACGTTTGCGCCGGCGCGATACGGTCGCGATCCTGGGTGTCCAGACGCTGGGGCTCGCGCTGGCAGAGGAACTCCGGAGCGGGCAGGTTCCCGTCGTTCTCCTCGACTCGAATCCAGAGGGCGTTAGCAGGGCAGAAACGGCCGGGTTTCCTGTCGTCTTCGGAGACGCGCTGAAAGAATCCGTGATGCAACGAGCGCGTTTCGGATTCATGAAAACCGTCGTGTCGCTGACGGCGAATCGAACCCTGAACAGTGTCTTCGTTGATCGCGCGCGAGAGCGATTTGGCGTACCGAATGGCCTTGTCGCGACCTCCGAAGCGGGAGCCGGACTCGTTTCGGAGCAAGTCGAGAGCGGTCAGGCAAAGATCGTCTTCGAGGGTCCCCACGACGTCGAGCGCTGGGACGTGCGCGGTCGCCGCGGGGAAGTTTCGGTCGAGCATTTCGTCTACACTCCCGTCGAGGATGAGAGCGAAGTTGTCGAAGTTACGGGTTCGGGCGGGCTCGACGAGCGTTATGTCATACTCGTCGTGCAGCGCGACGACGTGACTGTCGTGATGGACGCGAATTGGACTTTTCGCGAGGGCGATCGGGTCGCGATTGTCATCCATGTTCCAGAGCGCGAAGAGACGCTTCGCGCGCTCGCGGCCCGGGGCTGGCAGATCGAGGTCGATGAAGAGCGGGCGTCTTCGTCCCGACAAGAGGTGGGGACACCCGCGGAGGCGAGTCATGAATGAGATGAATCGTTCGAGTTCTCTCGCCCGCAACTCCGAACTCGTCGTCGCCGCGATCTACGAACGCGAGATAGAGGCATCGCTCGAGCGCGTCTGGGAGAATGTCTACGACTGGGAACATCTACCCTGGCTTCATTCCGAGGCGTTCAACTCGATCGACATCATTGCCTCGGGTGACTGGGGTTGGCACGCACGGGTCGAATTGGCCGGTGCGGCGGAGGCAGAGATCGAACTCATCACCAATCGTGAAGCGGGCCATTATGTAGCGCGCACTCTCGATGGTGCGGGTGCACCGAGCGAGATATGGACATCGCTCGATCCGATTGCGACCGATCGGACGGCGATTCATGTCGAGTTTTGTGTTAAGCCGATGCCGAAAGACGCGCTTGGAAAGCTCGGAAATGGCTATGTTTCACTCTATACGCTCTTGTGGAATCAGGATCAGGGGATGATGCAGGCTCGCGAACGTGCGCTTGCCGATCGTCGGGCCGGGTCGGTGGAAGAAGGCGAGCCAGCTCCGATTTCGCTCGGCGGACTCGAGGACGTTCGATCAAGATTGCCACTCGTGGTCGACTTCGGAAAGCGCCGTTTTCGGATCGTCGAACTCGACGGCGAGCTGATCGCCCATTCTGTGGAGTGTCCGCATCTGCTGGGGCCGCTCGATGGATGCGAGGTGGTGACCGGTGCGATTCGCTGCCCGTGGCATGGCTACTCGTTCGACCTTCGGACAGGCCTTTGTTCCAACGGGGGATCGCTTCGCCTTCGTTCAGCACCGCAAGTCGTTGTCGATGCTGAGACGAGTCAGGTTACAGTCGAAGCTCTTCGTGCCGGAGAACCGATGGTCGGACGAAGCTTGGCCTGAACGGGAACACGCTGCGAGGGTACACGCATGGACCGTCGAAGATTGTTGGGCAGCGTTTCGATTTTCTCATCGTTGGATGAGAAGCAGCTCGATCTTCTTCTCGGAGCGACGACCACGAAGCGCCTCGCTCCGAAGGAGATTCTCTTTCGGAAGGGCGATGCGGGCAATCAGCTCTACGGAATCCTTTCCGGGTCATTGAAAGTGATGGCAACCGGGTCTGACGGGAAGGACGTGATGTTCACCCTGATGGGGCGCGGCGAGGTCATCGGCGAGATTTCCCTCCTTGACAGCGGCGAACGCTCGGCCACCGCGGTGGCTGTCGAGCAGACGGAACTTCTCACGCTGCATCGTCGTGAGTTGATTCCCTTCCTGGAGAGCCACCCGCAAGCGGCAATCGGGCTGGCCGGTGTGTTGGCTGCACGCGTGAGGCGACTGTCAGAGCGGGCCGAGGATCGTCAGACGATGCCGCTGCCCGGGCGGATGGCCAAACGATTGATTTCGCTGTCCGAGCAGTACGGGAAGCATCCCATCGTAGGGGGGCCCGTCGAAGTTCGTCTGTCGCAACAGGATCTCGCTGATCTGGTCGGAACATCACGCGAGAGCGTCAACAAGCAGCTACGCGCGTGGGAAGAACTGGGAATCGTCCAGATTGGTCGTGGCCGGGTCATTCTGAAACGCCCCGAGGCCCTCGAAGCTGTCATCGCGATGTATGGGATCTAGCAGTCCGGAAGGTAGAGGTTGCGGCCATCCTCGTGTCGGACGTTTCCGAGCGTACCGATGAGTTCGATTTGTTCCAGGCTCTCCAGAAAATCGGGATCGGGTGGCGTGTTGGCGAGAAACCTTTCGTTCGTATCTGTTAGGCGTCCGATTATGATACCCCGGGCGGGAGCACCATTGCGGTCGTGGGCGATCGTGTAGGTTTCGACCCTGGCCGCACCGCTGGCTTCCGTTCGGAGCATTACGGGCGGGGAGTTCCATTTTGTCCGTGTTGCCTCGCTGGCTGGACTCGCGCTCGGGCCGCGATCCGTCGTATCGGGTCGGCGGGAGAGAATCGTGGCTGAGTGCTTCGTGAGATACCAGCCATTGCCGGTCACGAGCGCGTGCTCTCCTACTTTCTCTCGTAACCGGGTTACGGCGGTGGCCAGTGAATGAAAGCTGTAGCTGTTGCCGGGTCCGCCCGCGTAGGGGAGGCCGCCCGTCAGAGTGAGCCCACGCGGGTCGTCTTGTTTGAGGCCGAGCATTTCGCAAGCCATCGACACCGCGGACGGGAAGCACGAATAGAGGTCGATCAAGTCGATCTCATCGAGCCCCAATCCGGCGTTCGCGAGTGCGGTCTCGTGACAAGTGCGCAATGCGGGGGACTCTGCAAAGGACGGGCGAAGACTCGTGAACCAGGGCTCTTCGATCTCGACCGCTCCAGCTCGCCAATAGATCCAGTTCTCTTCGGGGACACCGAGTCGCCTGGCCATCGCCTCGGATGCGATCAACGCGCCTGCCGACTGGTCGGTTGTCATCACTGCATTCAGATACTTCGGGTACGGGAAGCAGATCATGCGATTGGTAGGCGTGCATTCGACGAGCTCTTTCGCGCTCCGCTCGGTCGGGAACCAGGCGTAGGGATTGGCGGCCGCGACGCGGGTGAAGGGCTCGAAGAGTGAGCCCATGGCCTGGCGATGCTCAGCCAGGGATTGTCCTCGCGCGGCACGAAGAGCGTTCTCGAAGATCGGATAGATCGAGATCGGCATTTCGAGACCGATCACCTTCTCGGCCTGATCGCTTCCCTCACCCGTCGATCCGACCAGGGTCGGTGATCCGGCCCCGCCCATCGGCCAGTCGAAGCGGCCACCCGATTTGCGCAGCAGACTGATCGCTCGCAGGTTGTTGCAACCGCCAACGAAGGCGAGCTCGGAATCCCCAGCTGCGATCCGGCTCGCTGCGGCGTTCGTCATCGCGAGTGCCGTCTCGCCCCCGACATGGCTCAGCCATTCGGTCTTGGGTTTTGCGCCCAACGCGTCCGCGATCAGTCGAGTAGGATTGTTGGGCGACCAGCCCAGTGTGTTGGCCAATCCGATCGTGTCGATTTGCTGGATGAGCCGCGCGCCGCCCCCGCTCGACTCGGCCGCCTCGCGCGCGACGCGCGACAACATTTCGACAGGGCTCGAGGCAGTTTCGACGGTTACGTCGTGTTCTGAAAGCTGTGCGGCCCCGATGATGATCGGCCGATTCGATTCCAATTTGGATCCTTCCTGAAGGTCCCGGATGCCGGCGGAAGCACCTACTGGGGCGTGTACTTGCGGAGCTTGCGCTGGAGGCTTTGTCGATGCAATCCAAGGCGCCGAGCCGCCTGTGAGATATTGCCGTCGCATTCTGCGAGGACAAACTCGATGTATTCGCGCTCGTGACGATAGAGGCTCTGAAACTCGGATGGAATGCCGTATACGACAAAGCACCGATCGCGCATGCTCTACTGCTCTATACCCCACTGTGCCACGCCGGGACGGGCTTGTTTCCTTGGCGAACAGACAGCTGCCAAACGTCAGCCGCTGTATGCGA
>JAQBEG010000503.1:0-2885 GCA_032123985.1 Deltaproteobacteria bacterium | reverse complement strand
GCGTCATGGCCTGATCGCGCTGGTATTCCTCGTTCTTCTCATGAGCTTCGCACAGGTGGCGGTGGGTCTCGCCGATCGAAGCATCTGGTCCCGGCTCGGTAGCGTGCGCCTTGCATGCCGGAATCTCGGCGGTCTAGGGCTCTTCGTAATCGTGCTCGCCCCGCTCGCGCTGGAGACGAATTCGTTTCGCCTACACGAGATCGTGTTTGCGCAGCAAGGCCTGTTCTCGCCATTTTCGTGGCTGCCAACGTCGATCGGTGGTGAAGCGTTCGAGGTCGCGCGAAGCTGGCACTGGCCGAATTGGAATGTCTTCGCACAGCCTCTCACAGCGATTCTGTTCATACCAACGGTTGGATGTCTGACACATCGGCCTTGGGTCTACGATTCGATCACGGGGAGCATGGCAGCGAGTGGTTTCGGGATCGACAGCGAACCGGTCGATCTTTATTGGGGACGTCTCGAGGCGCGTCTGTCGAAGATTTTGGCGGCCTCACTCTTCGTTTCCCTCTTCCTCGGAGCCGGCGCAATTCCCTTTGTTTCGACGTCCGCGATCGTGCATTTCTGCCAGCCATTCATGGGAGTCGAATTGTCGGCGTTCCTGGGCGTCGTGATTCAGATGGGTGTGTTCGTTGGAAAGTTGATGATCGTCCTGATGCTGATTTCATCATTGCGACGGGCGACCGCCGCCGTGCGTGAGGATCAATGGATCGGGATCATGACGCGACGCCTCTTGCCGCTTGCCTGGGCGAACCTGCTCTTGATGTCGGCGATGACGTTGCTTTCGGCCTCGCTTCAGGGAGGACGATGAATGTTCGCCGGATTGAGTATTGGGCTGCTCATCGCACTGACAAGTGCATTCGCTGCGATTGCGCTCGGACGAAATTTGACTCGCTCGATCGTTTGCGGCTACGCATTCCTTGCAGCGATGGGATTCACGCTACTCGTCGCAGGCGCAGGGTTTCTTTCGCTCGTGGTCGCGATCGCAGGTGGTCTGATGCTCGGAACGCTTCAACTCTATGGCTGGATGTTGGTCGATGTGGATTGGGATCACTTGCCGCCGACGGACCGACCGACCTGGGTCGCCCGAGGTATAGCCTTCGTTCTCGTTGGTGGCGGGTTGCTTCTTCTGGTGTCCGTCGCGCTCATCACCGGAGAGTTCACGATCGAGGGCAATCATCTTGCGATCGCTTCGCCGGCGGAAATCGGCGCGCTTCTTTTTGGATCGCTTCGCGACGCGACGATCTTGATCGGGTTGACGATCGCGGCGAGCCTGTTGGGAGTTCTGCTCTTACTTCAAGAGGACGACGGAAAGGGCTGAGGGATGATCCTGGAGAACAGTCTGGTGGGACTACTGGTGGCCGGTGCGATCGTGCTCTTCTGGATTGGCATGCTCGGCCTGCTGTGGCGACGCAGTCTCGTCGGGATGTTGACCGGGCTCTTGTTCGCATGGCTTTCCGTTGCGATCGGTGTGATTGGATTCGCCATTCTGCAGGGTGACCCGGCAAACGCAGCGGCCGGCGGTGCGCTCGTTCTGTGCGTTTCGGTGCTTTGCTGCCTGCAGGTCTCGACCGGGCTCGCGATCGTTGTCGCGCGAATAAGACGCCGGGGCACGCTGGATGCGGACGACGCGGGTCTACTCGAAGGGTAGGGGGGGCATACGATAGTGGGCGAATGGAATAGCAGCGTCAGCGCCTCGTTGATCAGATGGATCGCGCTCCTGCCTTTCATCGCGGCGGTCGTGCATGGTCTATTGATCGGCTTGTTTCGCGCAAAATTGTCGAATCGGTCGATTTGGACGATCTCGCTCTCAGCGATGACCGGTGCATTCGGATTGAGCGCGCTCGCGGTGTTTGATCTGGTTGGCGTGGCTGGTGGTCAGCCGATCCTCGATACGATCGGACCGTGGATCGGTGGTGGCGTCGGCCGGCGTAGCTTCAGCGCCGAGCTGACCTTTCAGTTCGATCCGTTGTCGGCGGTGTTTTGTCTCGCCGTCACACTGATCGGGTTGGCGGTTTACGTCTATACGATTGGTCTGATTCGCAACGGCAGTATCGCTCGGGAAGATGGGCATCGAACCTTTGCGATGCTCGATCTGCTCGTGGTTGGTACGCTCGTTTTGATCCTCGCCGACAACTTGCTCTTGCTCTTTTTGGGATGGGCCGTCGTCGGCATCGCTTCCCAGCTATTTTCTTCGTTCGATTTCGAAGAGCGTCAAGCCTCGCGGGCGGGCGCGGTGACGTTTGTCGTCGGGCGAATCGGAGACCTCGGACTTCTCGCTGCCATCCTGCTTCTTTTTGATGGACTGTCTCGAGTGGGCGCGCCGACATTGAGTTTTCGGGGGATCGAATCAGCATTTCGCCTCCTCGACGGACAAGGCCTGACATGGCTCGAAAATAGTGGTGGCGCATCGCCTGCCTTGCTCGAATTCGTCGGTTTCGGCCTGGTTCTCGCGGCAATCACCAAATGCGCGCAGTTCCCGCTCCATTTCTGGCTTCCGGGATCGACGCGCGGACCGATTCCCGCAACGGCCTTGATGCAATCCGCGACGACGGCGATCGTCGGAGTCTATATCCTGCTTCGATTCTCGTTTCTGCTCGAGAATGCCCCGGGTGCGATGACGATGCTCGTGGTGACTGGAGCGGCAACGATGCTGATGGCGAGCATGGCTGCAGCGACGCAACTGGAATTACCCAAGCTCATCGCTTTTACGACATCCTGCCTGCTCGGACTGGTGTTGCTCGGGATCGGCGTGGGTGCCTACTCCGCCGCCACGTTTCTTCTTCTCACCCACGCCTTTATTAAGACCCATGTGCTCCTCGGCCTCGGCGTTGTCGTCCCAGCCCTGAAGGGTGAAACCGCTCTGCGTCGAATGGGTGGGCTGGGGC
>JAQBEG010000502.1:0-4437 GCA_032123985.1 Deltaproteobacteria bacterium | reverse complement strand
GCAACCGTGTCGTCGAGGGGGAGGCGGTTCAGCTTGTCGAGCAGCGACGTGATGCGCTGCTCGATCCCACCGAGGCCCGATTCGATCGTGGGAATCGTCGGACGACCCGCAAAGGTGCGCCCAACCTCGACCTTCGGTGCGTCGGGATAGCGGTCGATCGAGACGTAGAGACTCCCGGTAATGAGGTTTCCCGTGGCGAGCGTCGCACGGAGGCCGCGGGGAATGCCTTCTAGGATCGTGTCTCGAAGATTCTCGACCCCCGCCTCGGTATCGGGCAGTTCCACCCGACCGGGCGTTAGGCTAATTAGCACTGGAATATCCCGAGTCTCTCCTCCGCTCAATCCGCCTCTCGTCATTTCCTCGAGCATTACCCGCTCGACGCGACCGAAGGGGAGGCCCCGATACTCGACGGGCGCCCCGGGCAGAAGCCCTCGCACGGATTGCGGAAACTCGGCGACGAACTCGACCGAATGGCGATAGGGGCGTGCGTTCATCTCGGCGAAGTTCTCATAGAGCTGGTAGGTCTCACCCGGCTTCGCCGGCTCGCCCGGTTTTGTGAAATCGGGATTCCCGACCTCGACGCCGCCGATCACCAGGCTCTCGACGGATCCCATTTTGAAGTCGACTCCATTGGCGCCAGCGCTCACCGACACTCCGCTCGCGTCCCAGAAGCGACTCGTGGTGCTGATGAACTGGTCGAAGGGCGCCTCGATGAAGACCTCGTAGTGCATGGTTTTGGTCTCCGGGTCGAAGTGTTCGTTCTCGACCCGTCCGACCGTGTAGCCATCGTGGAGGACCGGGTCCCCAACGCTGACCGACCCTGCGCGATCCGCAACGAGATTGACGCGCAGGCCGGGCGTACCGGACGGCGTGACGGGCGGCTCCTCGAGCCCGATAAACTCGGTCTCCTTTTTACCAGAGGTGCCCGGCGCGATCTGGATGTAGCCCCCGGAGAGCAGGGTCGAGAGACCCGAGATCCCGCCCGTGCCAATCCGCGGTCGCACGACCCAGAACTGCGTGTCCTTGCGTAGGAGTGACGCAGCGTCCTTCTCGAACTGTGCGACGACGACCACGCTCTCGAGGTCCTCGCCGAGGCCGGCACTCTCCACGAGACCGACGTCCACGTTTCGGAACTTGATCTTCGTCTTGCCCTCCTCGAGGCCCTCGGCGGTCGAGAAGACGATCGTGATCTCGGGCCCCTGGCTCTGCAAGGTGTAGATCACCATCCAAACGCCCATCGCGAGTGCGACGATCGGAACGATCCACACCGCCGACAGTCGGCGCGAGTGATTGACGGTCGCCTGAGCATCAGTCATTGGCTTCCTCCGCTTGATCCCAGATGAGCCGAGGGTCGAAGGTCTCGGCCGCCAGCATGGTAACGATCACGACTCCACCGAAGGCGATCGCCGCCGGCCCCGCCGTGATATTCAAGAGCCCCCCGAGTTGGATCAGCGCAACGAGGACGGCCACGACAAAGACATCCGTCATCGACCATTTTCCGACGAACTCCGTGACGCGATAGAGTTTCGTACGCTGCACGAGGGAGGTCTTCTGGCCGCGCTTGACACTCCAAACGAGCAAGCAGATCGCCATCAGCTTCCCGGTCGGGACCAGCACGCTCGCGATGAAGATGACCGCGGCGATTGGATAGGAGCCGTGATGGATGAGCAACACGACACCACCCAGGATCGTGCTGTCCTCCGGCGTCCCGAGCTGTGTCGTCGTCATGATCGGGAGCACGTTTGCGGGGATGTAGAGGATGATGGCGGTGATGACCAGCGCGATCGTCCTCTGGAGGCTATCGGTCACGCGCAGATGCAGCGCGGCGCCACACAGAGGACAGTGGTGCACGCTCGCCGGCGAGAGTTTCGCGCAGATGTGGCAGCTGGCGAGGCCCGCGGCGGCAGCCGTTCCGGTCGGATAGACACTCATGTCTGTAGGGCCTCGATCCGGCGCCAGAGGAGCAAGCGGTCCAGATTCGTGAGGGCCGCGATGAAGCAGATTGCGAAGGCGATATACGCCCAGAAGGACACGCCGAGGATCACCGTCGCCATCGCCCCGATCTTGACGAGGCTCACGAGTACGCCGATCACGAAGACCTCGACCATGCTCCAGGGACTCAAGAAGAAGAGGAAGCGTGCCGCGGGAACCAACCACTCTGCCGGTTGGTTTAGGAGCAGCGGAATCACCAGCGCCGCGACGGTGACCAGCATCAGCGCCGGAATCCCCATGATCGGACCCATCACCAACAGCGCGATCGTCCAGTAGCCATCCATGTAGAGTTCATAGGCGCTCTGGGGCAGAGTCATCACCTGCTCGAGTCCAGAGGCCTCGAGCGAGAGGAAGGGAAACAGATTCGAGAAGACGAGCAAAATCGCTGCGGCCAGGGAAAAGGCCAGCGTACGCGTCAGACCATCGGGCGTATTCTTCGCCAGCGTATGACCACAGCGCGGACAGGAGGCCGTGACGCCCTCGGCCAGAGGACTAATCGTGATCAGCAGGTCGCACTCGTGACAAGCAATTCGCAAGGTCTTGGGGGGAGTTTCCATCTACGGGCGAAACTTTACTGATTCGGGTGTTGCTGCGCTGCCCCTCCTGCACCGATGCCCTGAGCCACCCTGGTGACGATCGCCGCTTTTTCAGCCAGAGAAAACCTGTCTGCACTCACCGTACTCCTCAAGTGTCTCGGTACGCCGTCGGGCCGCGACGCTTCAGGCGCCGCAAGGCACTCTTCGCCGCGAAGTGCCCGCACATCCCGTGCACGCCTCCGCCTGGGGGTGTGGATGCCGAACAGAGGAAGAGGCGTGGATTCGGCGTCGAATACGGATCGATCCGCGCGACCGGTCTCGTAAAGAACTGCAGTAAGTCGGCCACGCCACCCGTAATCGCGCCGCCCAGATAATTCGGATTCTCCGCTTGAAGGTCCGCGGTGTTCATTGCGTGTGTTGCGAGGATCTGATCCCGGAAGCCCGGAGCGAAGCGTTCGATCTGCCCTTCGATCGCTTCCGTCATGTCGACGGTCGATCCCGACGGAACATGACAGTAGGCGTATCCCGTTTGCTTCCCGCTAGGCGCCCGGCTCCCGTCGTGCTGGCTCTGCTGAACGACCATGACGAAAGGCCGATCCGGATGTTTGCCCTTCCAAACATCGGACTCGCTCGCGGCGATCTCATCGAGTGTTCCGCCGACGTGAACCGTCGCAGCCTCGAGAACATTCGCGTCGCGCCAGGGAATCGGACCATCGAGCGCCCAGTCGAGCTTGAAGACGCCGGGCCCATAGCGATAGCGGCGCAATCGCCTCACATATCCCGCCGGGAGTGCACCCTCACAGATATCAGCAAGCTGCGCCGGACTTGTATCGAAGAGCACGACTCGGGAGGGCGGCAGTTCGGAGAGTTTTCGCACTCGAACGCCGGTCTCGATCTGTCCACCCAACTCACGAAGATACGATTCCAGCGCCCGCGCGATCGACTGTGATCCGCCGACGGCCACCGGCCAATCGTCCATATGCCCTGTCAGCGCGAAAATCATTCCGACCGCGGCCGTGAGCGGTCGTTCGAGCGGAAGAATCGAGTGCGCGGCACAACCGGCAAGAAGCGCCCGGGCTCGCTCTTCCTTGAAGCGCGACCCGTAAGCGAATTTCGCGGGCAAGAGCCCTTGAAGCCCGAAGCGCGCCATAGTGATCGGATGCTTCGGGATTCGCAGCGGACCAAAGAGGTCACCTAGCAATCCGTGCGGGTTCTTCAGGTATGGAGCGAAGAGACGAGCGTAGCTCTCGCCGTCTGCGCCCAACTCGCGCGCTGTCTCATCGACCGAGCGCTTCAGCAGGACTGCGGGCTCGTCATCGAGAGGATGAGCGACCGAGGCTCCGGGGCGCGCCCATTCAAGACCGTGCCTCTCGAGCGGCAGGCCTCGAAACCAAGGCGATAGAACACCCATGGGGTGGCATCCGGAGCACGTATCATGGGCAAACCCAGGAAGCGTTAGCTCGGCGGTTCGCATGCCGCCCCCGACTTCATCCCGAGCCTCAAGCACCCTCACCGAGAGTCCGGCTCGAGCGAGATCGATCGCGGCGGCCAGCCCATTGGGGCCGGAGCCCACGACGATTGCGTCGTCCATGTCTCTAGATCTCACCGTAATCCCAGGGGTTTCGCTTCGCCAAGTCATCGAGCTCGGCGTAGCCCTCAGAAATCTGCCCGTCCTTCGCATCGACGATCCGCCAATGCAGCGACGAACCCTGAATCGGCTGGGACTCGACGCATAACACGCGCAGCTCTCCGGACTCGAAGCCAACCTGCTCCTGGATTGCCTCAATCAGAGTCTCGTCGGAGAGATGCCCCTCGCCGAAATTCCATCCGAGGACAGACCCGGCAACCGTCTCGCCATCGGCGTAGGTGTATTCTTGAAATGGGCGGCCATCTGTCATGCGCGAAAGCA
>JAQBEG010000501.1:0-3607 GCA_032123985.1 Deltaproteobacteria bacterium | reverse complement strand
ATAGAGAAACACGGATCGGCCCCCACTCGAGTTCAGCCTTGACCTCATCTCGGCTGCCATCGCCGTGGGTCGAAATCGTGCGGTCGCCCACCAATCGCGGACCGCCTTCCACGCCCAGATATTCGCGCTCGAAGAGCGTCCGAACCTGCTCGCTCACGATCTCCGCGCCAGTCGCATCGGCGTTCTGCTGGACGAATCGCGAAAACTCGATCTGCATCCGCCGAGGCAACTCATACCCAAAATCGGTCTCGAGGACGTAGGCGATTCCGCCCTTGCCCGACTGGCTGTTGATCCGAATGACCGCGTCATAGCTACGACCGACATCCGCGGGATCGACGGGTAGATAGGGAACCTCCCAGGCCGAATTGTCCTCGCTGCGCAGCGCGGCGAGGCCCTTTCGGATCGCATCCTGATGAGATCCCGAGAACGCGGTGAATACGAGTTCCCCAGCATAAGGATGTCTCGGATGAATGGGCAGTCGATTCGCGTGCTCCACGCGCCGCACCAGCGCCGGAATGTCTCGCAAGTCCAGTTCGGGATCAACGCCCTGGGTCATCATGTTCAACGCCAGCGTGACGACATCGACGTTCCCCGTCCGCTCTCCGTTTCCGAAGAGTGTCCCCTCTACACGGTCCGCACCGGCCTGCAAGGCGAGTTCGGCGGCCGCGACACCACAACCACGATCGTTATGTGGATGAATGCTCACGATGGCGGCGTCTCGCTGTGAGAGACTTCGGACGAAGAGCTCGATCTGATCGGCATAGATATTCGGCGTAGAGACCTCGACGGTCGCCGGCAGGTTGAGGATCACCGGCTCTTCCGGAGTCGCACCGAGCACGTGCATCACGGATTCACAGATCTCGACCGCGAAGTCGATTTCCGTCGACGTAAAGCTCTCGGGCGAATACTCGAATCGAATATCAGCGGTTGGCCTCTCTGCGGCCAAAGCCTTCACGAGCTCGGCGCTGCGCACCGCAATCGCCTCGATTCCCTTGCGTCCTTCTCCGAAGACGACACGGCGCTGGAGTGGCGAAGTCGAATTGTAGAAGTGAACAATGGAATGCGGCGCGCCTTCGATCGCCTCGAACGTCCGTTCGACCAATTCGTCACGACATTGGGTCAAGACCTGGATCCTGACCGAATCGGGGATGCGATCCTCCTCGATCAAGCGACGAACGAAGTCGAACTCCGTCTGTGATGCACTCGGAAAACCGACCTCGATCTCCTGAAAACCCACCGCCACGAGCGACTCGAAGAGACGAATTTTTCGCTCCCAGCCCATCGGCTCGACCAGCGCTTGATTGCCGTCGCGCAGGTCGACGCTGCACCATCGGGGGGCGACTTCGATTCGCCGCGACGGCCAGACGCGATCGGGCAGATCGATCATGGGAAAGGGTTGATATCGGCCATAGGACATGACGCCCGGGCGCCCGCCTGCCGTACGGTCCTTTGTTGTCGTCTTCTTCCGAAAATCCATCTCTTTCTCTCCGCAGCCCATCGCCTTGCGGCGTGGCCCGTTCCGTCTCGATCTCGATTCACGCCCCACGTTTCCAAAACGCGGGACGACCTTTTGAGTGTGGAGGGAGGGTCCAGATTCTAAAGAGCCTCCAGAACCGCAAAGCCCCCTCCGGCCGATTAGGCGGGAGGGGGCTTCGTGGTTCTGGTTCGAATCGTTTCGATCAGCGCACGCTAGGCCCCGCCCGCCCCGATAAGGAGCGCGAGGAACAGACCGCCGAGTAGAAGCCCACTCTTCTCGGAGTGGGTCAGGGGGCGCGTTCGGTGCAGATCGATTTGATTCACAGACGGGTTCATGGCTCTGGGTTTACTCTACGGCCGTGCGAACGTCAAGCTTGATCCCGGAAGCGTCGTCAACACCGCCTCCTGTCCGTCCGGAAGCCCCTTGATCTCTTTTTGGCAGAAGCCCTCAGCCGATCGCCGTCAGATCAATTCGCTTGCCCCAGCGCTTTCGCACTGCCCGCCGAGTGGCCGGTGCCCCCGAGAGCGCCGGATCCTCCTCGATCTCTTTGCGAGCCGCGTCGCGAGCCACGGCGACAAGCTCAGTATCTCGCAGGAGATCCGCGATCCGAAGTTCGGGCAGATGACCGGATTGCCGCGTGCCGAGGAAGTCGCCTGGACCCCGAATCTCGAGATCCGCATCGGCGATCTCGAATCCGTCGCGCGTCCGCGTCATTGCCCGAAGGCGCGCCTCGCTCTTTTCGCTGCTCCCGCGCGCGACCAGAACGCAGCGGCCCCGCTCGCCCCCCCGCCCCACCCGACCGCGCAACTGGTGAAGCTGCGCCAAACCAAACCGCTCGGCATGTTCGATGACCATCAGGGTGGCGCCCGATACGTCGACGCCCACCTCGATCACGGTCGTCGCAACCAGAATCGACGTTTCACCGCTACCGAATCGTTGCATGGCCGCATGTCGCTCCGCGGCGTCCAGTCTGCCATGGACGAGGTCCACGCGATGCTCCGGAAATGCGCGGGCGATCTGCTCGGCCGACTCGATGGCCGACCGCAGATCCAGCTTTTCGCTCTCCTCGACCAGCGGGTAGACAACATAGACCTGTTCGCCACGCGCAATGGTTTCGCGAATCAGATCCATCACACGCTGGCCTTCGCCGGCGCGAAGCAGGATCGTCTCGATCGGCTTTCGTCCCGGTGGTAGTTCGTCGATCACCGAGAGATCGAGTTCCCCGTAGAGCGTCATCGCCAGACTGCGCGGAATCGGTGTCGCGGTCATCACCAGTCGATGCGGAAAGCGTCCATCGGGTCGTGCACTGGAGAGCGCGGCCCGCTGCATCACGCCAAAGCGATGCTGTTCGTCCACGACCGAAAGAATCAGATTGCGGAACATGACCTCGCCCTGGACTAGCGCGTGCGTGCCCACCACCAGGTCGATATCTCCCATTGCCAACAGACCCCGCACCGCTTTGATCTCCGCCCGTGGAAGCGAAGCAGTGAGAAGGCCGACGCGTAACTGCATGCCCTCCCCGGCCGCCGCCACCATGTTCGTCAGCGTTCGATAGTGCTGCTCGGCAAGTAACTCCGTCGGTGCCATCAGCGCAGTCTGCCCGCCGCATGCCGCGACCGCCACCGCTGCCAGAATGGCGACCGCCGTCTTGCCACTCCCGACGTCACCCTGAACGAGCCTATTCATGGGACGCGCCTTTGCCAGGTCGCCGAGGATTTCACCGACCACCCGACGTTGCGCGCCAGTGAGTCTAAAGGGCAGCGCCTTCGCGGCCGTACGTGATTCCGGTCGCGACGCATCGATCGCTACACCCGGAAGCGAAGCGCCCTGCGCGCGGCGCATCGCCAAACCCAACTCGAGTAGATACAGCTCTTCGAGCACGAGTCGTTCGTGCGCCGGTGAAGCGAACGCTTCGTACGCTTCGACGTCGATCTCGGCCCCCGGCCGATGCAGCGCGCGAAGCGACACCGGTACGGAGGGCAATGCCCGTTCGCGCGTGAGCGCAACGGGCAGATAGCCCGGCGCGAGATCCGCGTAGGCGTCGACAGACTGACCGATGAGCCGCCGCAGGGTCCGCGGATTCATGCCTTCCGGCGCCGCGTAGATCGGAACGACACGTCCGAACTCTCC
>JAQBEG010000500.1:0-2869 GCA_032123985.1 Deltaproteobacteria bacterium | reverse complement strand
GGGGTATAGCCGCCCGGAGCGAGTGGAATATTCGAGGGCGCGATCCCACCGGGCGAGCGGGCACAGCCGGCCGTGGAGAGAGCGAGAGAGAGAGCGCAGATTATGAGCAACACCGGGCGCATGATGAAGTCTCCTTGGCCTTGTTATGGGTCCTGTTACTGGCGATCGAAATGAGTCTGGATTCCGACGCTCATGATATGCGACCCAGTCGGTTCACGCTCTAGCCTCGAGTGCTGTAGCGTCGGTGATTCGAGATCGTAATCTCGAGGAATTCGCAGGAGAAATCATGGGCAGTCTCGACGGCAGGGTGGCATTGGTGACGGGCGGCAGCGGGGGGATCGGTTCTGCCACCCTTCGTCGCTTCGTCCGGGAGGGCGCGGCAGTCGTCTGCGCGGACATCAATGAAGAGGGTGGGGAGAAACTCGTCGACGAGCTCAAGAGATCTGGCGGCCGGGCGAGCTTCGCTCGCTGTGACGTCGCGAGCTTGAACGACGTGACTTCGAGCGTCGATGGTGCCGTCGAAGAATTCGGACGCATCGACATTCTCTTCAACAACGCCGCATTCAGCACCGGCGGCTACGTCGCCGACCTCGATCCCGAGGGTTGGGACCACAGCCTCCGCGTGATGCTCACGGCCGCAATGTACGGCATGAAAGCTGCGATCCCACACATGCTCTCGCAGGGGGGCGGCTCGATCATCTCGACCTCCTCGATCTATGGCCATGTCTCGAGCGCCGGAAACGCACCCTACGCAACCGCCAAGGCGGGGTTGATCAACCTGACGCGCACTGCCGCCATCGAATACGGACGCAAGGGCATACGCGTCAACGCAGTCTGTCCCGGCGCCGTCGAAACACCGATGCTCGACACGGTCGTCAGTCTCGGCCTCAAGTCCCGCGAAGCGATCGCAGAAATGCACGCTCTTGGCCGAACCATTCGACCCGAGGAGGTCGCCAACCTCGTCCAATTCCTGGCGAGCGACGAGTCTTCCGGGATCACGGGGCAATCGATCATCATCGATGGAGGTCTTCTCGCTGGTTGTGATTTGACGGGCATCCCTCCGATGAGTTGAAGATCGCGAGATCGCGTGCGCCTGCTACGACTTTGATTTCAGTGCCGCGATTGCCGCCTCCGCATCGTCGACACGCTCGATGCGCGCCCGCTTTACCAAATCGAAGCATTGCGCGAGAAGCACCTCGCAGCCCTTGTCATCGGCGCCGGTCACGCACCCGTCGCTGATCCACCAGCGTGGCTCGGGCTGCTTCGCCAGCCATTCGAGCGCCGGAAGATCCACGACATTGCCTGCGCCGAACGGCTTGAAATACTCACTAGGAGCCCGACGATCGCCTCGGGCCACGACGCGTAGCTCGCCTTCGTCCCCCTTCCCTGAATAGATGGCGACGACGGCCGCCCCCCCTGCCGCTCGAACGATCTTTTCGACTTCATCGGCACTGAGAGACATGCTGCCGCTCGTATCGACGAGCATTGTTCCGCCTCCGCCCCGACCCCTTCGACTGAAGATCGCCCGATCCAGGACCAGTCGATCTGGCCGAGTGATCTGGGTCCCCTCGATCGCGCAACGGCTGCGTGACATCCCCGCGCGAAGTACCGAGCGCTGGCGAACCGTGAGCGGGGGTCGGGCGATCTTCATCGTGCCGACCGGCACGCTATCGCCGGCTCCACGTCCAGTCGCCCGCAAGCGTTTCAAGAATCGCTCATAGGCCGTCCCGCGACCGACCCGCGCTGCAGACGGCCCACTGGCATCCGAATCCACCAGGACCTGACAACAGCCGACACCCTCGACGGCGAGATCCTTTCGCAGCAGTCCGTGACGATCGAGATCGCGCGCAAGATCGCGTGCGATCTGTCGCGCCACCCGAAAGGGCGCGACCGGACCGCCCGCGCGCATTCGCGCCCGCGTCAAGCGCGATTCGACGCGCGCCACACAGTCGCCTGCCAGTGCCGAGGCGCGCGGAGGCAACGCGCTGATCTCGTCCCGAAGCGACTCCGCCGCCCGCGTACCCAGAGAAGCGACCGCGCGGATGATCGTCGCGGCGATGTCGCCCGATTTTGCATCCTGGGCCGCGAGATGAGCGACGTGGGCGAGCCCTTCCCGGTCGAGCGTAACCGGCAAGCCAATCAGCTCGAGACCGAGATTGATCCGTGCATCCTCGACTGCTTGCAGAAGAATCAGCGGGTATCGAACACGCGGAAATCTCTCAGGCGACCAGTGAACGTGGGCGAGCTCGTGCAGGGACACGCCTCGCCCGCCGGCCTCGAGGGGTACGAAGATTCGGCGTGCGCGTTTGTCGGTCACACCATTGGATGGAAGCCAGTCGTGCGCATTGCTGTCCTCGATCTTCCACGGCGTTCGAGGGCGCCCTTTCTCGACGAGCTCGGGATAGGGAAGGAACGATGATCGTGTCGGCGAACTCATTGATTTGCTCTCCTTTCGTGATTCTTGGTTGGCTCTCTTACGCACGACCCAATACGCTGGCCCGGAAGATCTGTTCGCCGCGCTCGCGGCCGAAGACCGCCCGGCAAGCGTTCTGACGCCCCAGGACCTTCTCGAACGCCTGCACCGACAGCCAGCCGCGAACGCTGACCGCGCGCTCGCTTTCGAGGTCGAAGGTGCGCAGCGCTGCTTCTCGGAGGTCTTCGGAGAGCGAGGCGAGTGCGTCAGGATGGGGACGGTCTACGTGGAGTACGCTCGTAAAGCGGTCCCGCAGTGCTTCGGGCAGTTCATTAATTGGCAGGTTGTCGGTGCAAATGACCTGGAAACCCTCGGCCGGCGAAACGGTCTCGAGATTCGGCAGCGTCAGCTGTGCGGTCTTTCGCGACTCGAGAATCGGGTGAAGAATCGCGAGTA
>JAQBEG010000499.1:0-2799 GCA_032123985.1 Deltaproteobacteria bacterium | reverse complement strand
GGAGCAGCTCGTGGATCCATTGGTCCATCTCGTGAGGAACTCCTTCGATCATGCGCTCGAGTCGCCGGACGAACGCCGCGCTGCAGGAAAGACTCCGAACGGCGTCATTCGCGTCGGCGCGTTTCAGCGAGGCAATCACGTCGTGATCGAGGTCGAGGACGACGGGCGGGGCATGGATGTCGACGCAATTCGGGCGAAAGCCGTCAGCAAGGGACTCATTGGTGAGAATCAAGCGCTGAGTCGTGGAGAGATCTTGAATCTCGTGTTCGAAGCCGGGCTTTCGACGTGCGAAGAGATCTCTTCGACCAGCGGTCGCGGCGTAGGAATGGATGTTGTTCGATCGAATCTCGCCGACATGGGTGGCATTGTGGATCTCGCGTCTACCGACGGTCGCGGAACGACTGTTACGATTACCCTGCCGATCACGCTCGCGATCATTCAAGCGCTCATCGTTCGAATTGGCGCGGAGCGGTTTGCGATTCCGCTCAACTCCGTGCTCGAAACGATCGCGCTCATGCCCGAGCAGATTGGACATAGCGAGGGCCGGGAGATGCTCAACCTGCGTGGCGAGCCACTACTGCTTCGTCGTCTGGGTGATGAGTTCGGGATCGAAGCGGCGGGTCGTGACGAGCGGCAATTCGTCGTTGTACTCGGTCTCGGTGAGCAACGCCTCGGCCTTCTGGTCGACCGACTCGAAGGCCAACAGGATACGGTCATCAAGCCGATCAAGGGGCCGATCCCGCAGATTCGAGGAATCTCGGGCGCAACGGAACTCGGGGATCGCACTGCGATTCTCGTCATCGATGTGTCCGCGATCGTGGGTGACGCCTTGCGACGTCGGGAGGCCGCATGACCGAATCCGAATCGAGCGTAGAGACCCCTCACGAAGATTGGGAAGCCGTCGCTCGTCGAGCGGCCGGCGACTTCCTTGCCGGTACAGACGAAGAGCGTGCGGAACTTCGGCGCGAGCTGCTCGTTTTCACACTCGCTGAGAGTGCCTATGCAATCGCAGTCGAGCGCATTCGAGAGATCGTGCGCGTCAGGGATCTCACGTTATTGCCGCGATCCCCAGACTGGATGCTGGGTGTGATGGCGTTGCGCGGCGAGATCCTAGAAGTCGTCGATCTTCGGCGTCGTCTAGGTCTCCCGGCCGAAGAGCCAAATCGATACAGCCGCATCATCGTGCTTCACGGTGACGGGGATCGGGTCACTGGTGTGCTTGTCGACTCGGTGAGCGAGGTCTACCGGGCGTCGGAGGACTGCATGATGCCCGCGCAGGGCTTCGAGGTCACTTCGGTCACCGAGATATGCCGTCGCGACGAAGAGTTCATTTCGATCCTCGATCCAGACGCAGTTTTGGGGTTCCAAGATGGTTGAGGGCCTAGCAACGATCGAGGAATCCTCGACAATAAACCTTGCATGCTTCGAGATCAAGGGACAAGTGTATGCGATCGAGGTCGAATACGTCCGGGAAATCGTACGGATCATGGAAATTACGCCCCTTCCCAACGCGCCGAGTCTGATCGAAGGCGTGATTGATCTTCGGGGTGCAGTGATTCCAGTAATGGATCTCGTGCGCATCTTCAATCGCGGCACCGGTTCAACCGATATGCACGCGCGGATCATCGTCCTGGAGCTGGACGGTCTCGTACTTGGCCTCTGGGTCGACGCCGCGACCGACGTGCTAACGCTCGATACTCATCACATGGAGGACGTGCCCGAACTCGCTACGCATGCCGGATACGACATCGTTCGACACGTTGTGCGTCGAGCGGACGGAGCACCAATCATGGTTTTGGCGGTCGATAGGCTGGTCGAGAACGTTTTTCGGTCGGCGCTACCGGGTATTGCTGCGACGGGAGAAGCTGGGTGACGACGCCGAATCCGGAACAGATGTCGCGGGCCTTCAAAGGGCGCTGTCTCAGGATCGACTTGTTGGCACCGATGCCCGCGTACGTTTTGACGCTGGGTTATCTCTGGCTGATCTTCGATCTCGAACCGTCGGAGTGGCTCAGGCTGGCGGGATGCCTTGCCGGGTTTGCGATCGCCGCGGGTCTGTACGGCGATGGGCGTCGTCGCCGACAAATGGCGCCAATCGTACGCTTTCTGGATAGAGCTTCGATTGATGTCTCGAATCGCAGCCTCGATGCGGAGGCGTCTGCGGCCTTTCGTTCGATCGTGTCTCTACCGCTAGAGATGCAGAAGACGAAGTTCTTCGTGGGCTTGAGCGTGATCATGATCGTGCCACCGCTGATGTGGATGATGGGATTCGACGCGTGGTTCGGTCCGGCACGGATTCGCAGCCTGGCGATGATCTCGCTGGTCGTGTCGCTGATGAGCGGAGCTCTCGTCTTCTTCTGGGCAAAACAGGGTTTTGCGGAACTGCGAGCCGCTCTCGCATCTGAGGCCGGTGATTCGAGAGCGCGCTCTGGCCTCGTGGCACGGCGTTCGCTTCAGCAAAAATTGCTGCTGGCAATTGCGATCCCCACATTTGCCAGTGTCATGCTCGTCGTTGATGTCGTCCAGGTGAACATGCACTCATCTGCAGAAGCCGAGGCCGTCGGGTGGGCGCTTATCGCGGTCGAGTCTGTCGCCGGTGCAGATGCCAGTCTTCCGATCGCTGTGCGCGTTGCGAGTCGATTGCCAGCGGAAGAGTTATGGCCCATTCCTCTGCGGACAATCGAACTTCAATCGGATCGACTGGGCGGAGACTCGGGCGCGGATACTTCTGCAACGTTTCACGAAGCCCTCGATCGGGAGCTCGAACTCGGTGCGACGATGGGTCCTGTGATTCCATTC
>JAQBEG010000498.1:0-3879 GCA_032123985.1 Deltaproteobacteria bacterium | reverse complement strand
ATTTCGACGCTCCAACGATGAGCGAGACGGAAAAGAGGACGATCATGGATTGCCTGAGAGATCTACAACGCGTCGCGAAGGCGGCCCTCATCATCGGTAGCAGCAGCCTCGTCGAGCTCGGCGCGACGGCACAGGTGGCTCCGGAAGCAGCCGGTATCGAGAGCGAAGGCTACGAATGGAACAAGATGGAAGAGGGCGGTGAGAAGGAACTGGCCCTGACGCTCGAGGGGGACGTCGAGAACGGAGAGGAGGCCTATGAGATCTGTTCGGGTTGCCATCTGCCTTCGGGCGCCGGCCGGCCGGACGGTACGTTTCCTCAACTCGCCGGTCAGCACCCTGTCGTGATCATCAAGCAGATCGCGGACATTCGTGCGGGCCGTCGCGACAATGCGATCATGTATCCGTTCGCCATTTCGCTGAGTGATCAGCAGGAACTCGCGGATGTCTCGGCGTACATCCAGACTCTTCCTATTCCGACGAACAATGGCAGGGGCCCCGGGACCAACCTCGAGGAAGGGAAGACGCTCTACGACCGGGATTGCGTGAAGTGTCACGGCAAATTTGGCGAGGGTGACTCGGAAAAGTTCTATCCGGTTCTCGCGGGCCAGCACTACAAATACATGCTTCGGCAGATCGGTGATATTGCGGAGAAGAGACGTCGCAATGCCAACCCCGATATGGTGAAGATCGTCGTGAATTACACCCCTGAGCAAACAATCTGCAGTCGTGGATTACATGTCTCGATTGTCCTGGCCGGAGCGGTCGAAGTAGTTCGCGATCGGTACATGATTCGAATGGGAAGGCCGGGGGATTATTGATGGCGGCGGATCAGCAGCAACAACAGAGCACGCGACTGCTCGTGTTTCGCGTTCTCACGATCGTGGGGCTCGCGCTCATGGTCGCCTCGTTCTTTTCACCTCTGTGGTGGGTCTCGCTCAAGGCGGTGAACTACCCGGAGGAGACCTTTCCGGACGGCATTCGCATCCACATGCATTGGACGGGCGTCAAAAACGGTTGCGTCGGGGAAGAGCGAGCCGAGATCGCCGACGACGAAGGCCTGGACTGCGTCGAGGAGATGAACACCATCAACCACTACATCGGCATGGAGCCGATCGAGCGGGGCGCCGCGCGGGAATTTGCAGCGTCCCCCTATCTCTTCGTTGGATTTGGGCTCATGCTGTTGGTGATGCTTTTCTACGCGGGACCGCTTTGGTGGGCTCTGGCAATCCCGTCCATTCTCGCCCCAGTAGTTTTTGTAGCGGACTTCGCATTCTGGCTCTGGTGGTTCGGTCATAATCTCAAGGAATGGGCGGCGTTCACGGTCAAGCCGTTCATGCCGACGGTACTCGGCGAGGGACTGGTCGCGCAGTTCAGTACCTTTTCCTACCCACACTACGGCATGCTGCTCTCCGTAGGGTCGGCCGGCTGCATCGCGCTCGCTGTTCTGATCCGCCGGAAGCAGCTTCAGGAGCTGGGCGGAGCCTGACGGATCTCGAGGTCGAAGCCCATGAATCGTGTCGTTCGATCGGTCGTCGTAGCCAGCCTGCTCTGGCTCATGGCGATCTCTGCGCAGGCTGCGGGTGATCTGCAGGCGCTCGTAGATGCGACTCCGGAGGGAGGCGTGTTGCGCCCGCCCGCGGGTCTCTATACCGGCGGCATCAAGATCGGCAGATCCATTACGATTGAGGGACGGGGCGAGGTGCGAATCGACGCCGGTGGCGAAGGGTCCGTGATCCGAATCCGCGGCAACGGCGTGACGCTTCGGGGTCTGCAGCTCCGGGGATCGGGTGAGAATCATGACACGATCGACGCCGGAATCACCGTCCGGGGCAATCATAATCTGATCGAAGGCAATAGCATCGAGGATTGCCTATTCGGAATCGATCTGGGTCAATCGAATGACAACGTCATTGCGCGCAACACGATTCGCTCGAAGGCACTCGAGCTGGGCGTGAAGGGTGACGGGATTCGGTTGTGGTACAGCCGAGGAAATCAGATCGTAGAGAACGACATTCGTGACGTGCGCGATGTCGTCGTCTGGTACTCCGGGGGAAATTACATCGCCAGGAACAGCGTCATTGGTGGACGCTACGCGCTGCATTTCATGTATTCCGAGCAAAACGTGGTCGAGGACAATCGATACTCCGAGAATATGGTCGGAGTATTTCTGATGTACAGCGATGGTGTTGAATTGCGACGCAATCAGATTACACAGGGCATCGGCGCCACGAGCATGGGGGTGGGTTTCAAGGAGTCGAGCAACGTCCTGCTCGAAGGAAACACGATCCTGCGCTGCGCGACCGGCATCTATCTGGATATTTCACCTTACGAGCCGGATACCACCAATCGCTTCATTGGAAATCGCATCGCCTTCAACTCGGTCGGAGTCATGTTTCATAGCGATTGGCACGGCAACGTTTTCGAGGGCAACGACTTCGATGACAATTTCACGCAGGTGGCTGTTCGCGGTGGAGGCGGCGCGACGAGGCAAACCTGGAGGAGGAATCGCTGGGCGGACTACCGCGGATTCGATCGTGATGGAGATGGAACCGGCGACCGTCCCTACGAAATGTATGCTTATGCGGACCGCTTCTGGGTCGATCAGCCGCATGCGGCCTTCTTCCGCGGTTCGCCGCTCTTCGAGATGATCGATATGCTCGATCGCCTCGCTCCCTTTACCGAGCCCACTCTCATCGTTCGCGACGAAGAGCCCCGCTTCGACTGGGATGATGCTCAGGGAGGTTCTGGCGATGACGCCGGATCGTAAAGACGCTTCCGTGACGAGCGACGTCAAGGAAAAGGCAGCCACGAAGCCCAAGCCGCGACGACGCCTCAGTCGTCAACAACAGCGCCGACGAATGCTGATTCGCGCTGGACTCACCGGCTTCGCCATCGTGGTGCTCCAGCCGATCGCACATTGGCCGCTGATCCGGCGAGCCTACGCTCGGCTCCGTCCGCCCGGTTCGAGCAACGAGGAGGCGTTCCTCGGTGCATGTATCAAGTGCGGCCAATGCGTACAGGTCTGCCCGGTGAATGCGATCACCTTTGCGGACATCAATGAGGGCTTTGGGAGCGGCGCTCCATACATCGATGCGCGGAAGCAAGCTTGCGATTTTTCGTGCGACGCACTTTCGTGTATTCTCGCTTGCCCGACCGGTGCATTGTCACACACACTCCATTCCAAAGAAGAGGTGGCGATCGGCGTCGCACGCCTCAGCCGGCCGGACGCTTGTCTCGCACGATCGGCGAAGGGCTTTCGCGGCACGACTCGTGGACCCGATTTTCGCGGGCGACTCCGGGATGAGGCGGTGGATCGCTGGAACGCGATTCCGCTTTCGGAACATCCATACGATCGCGAGATCTGCGATCTCTGCGTCATCGAATGTCCGATCGGAGAGACCGCGATTCGGCTGGAAATGCTCGCGAACGCCGATGTGGCCGGTGCGATGACGCCGGTCGTCGGGGACGGATGCGTTGGGTGTGGCGTGTGCCAGATGGTTTGTCCGGAGGAGCCCACGTGCATCGTCGTGGATCCTTTCGGAGAGGAGGTTCGAACATGAGCCTGCTCACTGATGTCGGCATGATGTTCGGCCGCGAGCCGCAGAAGCCCACACACAAAACCGATGCCGCGGAAGTCCTTCATGGCCGAAAGCGTGGTCGGGGCGTCGAGATCCAACAGCTCATCGAGGAAATCGCCGCCGCTCAATCCGTCCATACCTGGCGTAATCGCCGTTGGGCGGTGCTGATCGGCATCAATCTACTGTTCACGCTCTCCTTCTGGTTCGATGTTCAGCTCGTAGAAGGCTCGCTCACGGCATCACGTTTCCTCGGCTTTCACATGGCGGATATCTACTCGAGCTTCTTGATCGCACTTGCGCA
>JAQBEG010000497.1:0-2811 GCA_032123985.1 Deltaproteobacteria bacterium | reverse complement strand
CCACGGATCTGATCTGGCAGCTCTGCGAGGGTCACGGCGACATCCAGATTGGCAGGACTCAGCCCGGTGAGAATTCGGTCGATTACTGCAATGTACTCGTCCGGAAGCTCCCGCTCGAGACGACGTAGCTTCGCATAGCCGAAGGGATCGACGATCGTTCCGCGTAGGAAACGTGCTTTGGCAAGCAGACGAAAGAGCGGTGCAGTCCACAATCCGAATGCAATTTTCCTGCGAAGTCCGAGGGCCCGCAAGAGCGGCGGATGGAGTTTCCACGCGATCCGGCCGTGGGCGCCGGCTATCTCATGCGCCTCTGCCATTGCGTCCTCATCGCTCATCAGCCTTGCCACCTCATACTCATCCTTGTAAGCCATCAGTTTGTAGAGGTTCGCTGCAACCGCAGACATCAAGCGATGACTGTTCGGATTGACATTCTCTTCCGCCATTCGAATACGATCGAGAACATCGAGCCAATCGGCTGCGGTTTGCGGACCGCCCCAGGCGACCAATTCGCTCGCATAACGCGTCAATGCGACCGTATCGACATCTCCACTTCCGATCGCAGCGATTCGGGCCGCGATCGACTCGCTGACCGGGAATCGCTTCTGCGCCGCCGCGTCAAGGAGCACGTCCCTCTCGTCGCGTCGAGCACGCTTCAATGCGTCAGGATTCGCAATCTGCAGACGACCCCAACGGAAGGCGGCCAGGTTATCGTCGACCGAAACTCCATTCAATCGAATCGCCTCCTCGAGACGATCGCCCGCAATCGGTAGACAGCCGGCCTGAACGGCCATGCCGACCACGAATATGTTCGCGGTCTTCGCACTTCCGAAAAGATCCTTCGTAATTTCGGCCGCGTCCGCCCAGAACTGCGCCTGACTCCGGGTCGCGTCAGCGATGAGTTTGCTCAACTCGAACGCCGCGGGAAGCTCGATTTCGAGATGCGCGATCATCTCGCCTGTCGGGGTCGCGGTCGTCGAGCCTACAACGGTCGTGCGCAGCGGATCGGCAGTGAGAATTCCCTTCTCGGATGCCGCCACGAGTTGATCGAAGGCGAGCAACAGGTCCGCTTGCCCTGCCCCGAGTCGATTCGTCGAAGTCGGCGTCGTCATTGAGAGCCGGAGATCGCTGACAACAGGCCCAGCCTTTTGGGAAAGACCAATCTGATCGAGGCCTCGTACGTGAAAACCGTCGAGCATTGCGGCGGTTCCGACGATCTGCGCGACCGTCACTACGCCGGTCCCCCCGATTCCCGTGATTCTCATCGCAAATTCATCTTCAGGAACGATGCGTACGGGCAACGGCAATTCTTCGACGGGCATCGGAGTGGCTCGCTGAAGCGCCGGCGTCGAATCCGGCACGGGCGATCGCCTCGTGATCGTCATGAAAGACGGGCAGTCCCCTTCGAGACAGGAATAGTCGAGATTGCAGCTGGTCTGGTCGATCTCCGTCTTTCGACCAAAGGCGGTTTCGACCGGCTGAACCGAGAGGCAATTGCTGACTCGACCGCAGTCCCCACAACCTTCGCAAATCCGATGATTGATGATCACGCGCTGTGCCGGTGTCGGAGCGAGGCCGCGTGTGCGTGCCCGACGTTCCTCAGCAGCACAGGCCTGGACGTGAATCAGGACCGTCGTTCCTCGGACCTTGGCAAGTCGCTCCTGCGCTTCGACCAATCGATCCCGGTACCAGACTTCGACCCCATTGGGCAGAGCAGCGCGATCGAATCGATCGACGTCTTCCGTCGTGATCAAAACCTGCGACACGCCCTGCCGAAGAAGATTCGCCGCAACTTCCGGAACGCCAAGCTGTGCCTGCGGATGCTGGCCGCCGGTCATGGCGACCGTGCCGTTATAGAGAAGCTTGTACGTCACGTTGACGCCGGCGGCGACCGAAGCCTGAACTGCGAGCTGTCCGGAGTGGAAGAACGTGCCGTCGCCAATGTTCTGGATGAAATGGTCGCGCTCGAGAAAATCCGACATTCCGATCCATTGCACGCCCTCATTGCCCATGCAGCCAAGGCCACCGATGTTGCCAACGCGCTTCTCGTCCATCAGCAAAGCCATCGTGTGGCAGCCGATTCCAGCGCCCACGAGCGCCCCTTTTGGCGCTTCTGTACTTCGATTGTGTGGGCAACCGGAACAGAAGAACGGAGTTCGAACGACAGGCATCGGAAGGCGAGGCATCTGCTCCGTCTTGTCGACCGGCACGAGCCGATCGCGAAGTCTGTCACCCAGTCGCCTGCGAAGCACTGTGATCACGAGGTCCGCATCCAGCGCACCGAATCCCGGCACGAGCGGCGCGCCTAACTCATCGGATTTCCCGACAACCCTGGGACATCCAGCGAACCCGTAAAGCGCGTCCTTGACGAGCGACTCGATGCCCGGGCGCTTCTCTTCGATCACGAGGACCTCCGACAAGCCCGCCGCGAAACTCCGCACCGTCTCGGGATTGAACGGAATCGGCATGCCCATCTTTAGCAGGCGAATTCCGCAAGCCTCGATATCGGAATCCGACCGCAGGCCGAGCCGTGCAAACGCTTCACGGACCTCGCGGTAGGTGATGCCAGAAGCCACGATGCCGATCCATGCGTTGGAGGGGTCGACCGTGACCCGATTCAACTGATTGACCGAGGCATAGTCGCGCGCGAGCTGGTAGCGAATGTCATAGATTTCTCGTTCGACATCGATCGTGCGCGGCGTCAGCAGATTGCCGTTCGGTTGATGTTCATAGATGCGACCGTCGATGCGTGGCAATACGGGCACGATGCGTTCGGGATGAAGATCGACCGTCGCAGTCGCATCCGCTACGTCC
>JAQBEG010000496.1:0-4126 GCA_032123985.1 Deltaproteobacteria bacterium | reverse complement strand
CTCAGCTCCCATGTCCGCGAGCATCATCCCGCAGAAGGGACCGGGACCGATTCCCGCAACTTCCAATACCTTGATGCCCGCAAGGGGTCCATTCGCCATTTCTCGTTCTCCGTGTCTTGCGCCAACCCGAATCATCGATCGAATCGAGATCCAAGACACTACCGAATCGTTCGCCGTGCTGAAGTACCCTCGAAACGATTCACGGCGCCCGGTAGAAAGCCTTGTAAACGTGCAGACTTCGCAGCACGCGCTTCACGTACTCGCGCGTTTGATCGTAGGGAATATTCTCGACCCAGACGTCATCCTCGAGCTGCCCGTCGGTGCCCTCGAGCCACGTCGAAACCTTTTGAGGCCCCGCATTGTAGCTCCCGATGGCAGCCGACATCCGACCGTCGAAGCGATCGCCGAGCTGAGCCAGATACGCCGAGCCAAGCCTGATGTTGGTTTTTGGATCGAAGAGATCCGTCGGCTCGAATGCTTCGAGCCCTTGCTCCGTTGCAAGCTGGGCGGCGGTCGCCGGCATCAGCTGAAGCAAACCCAGCGCACCGACCGCCGATCGAGCGTCGACCCGATAATGACTTTCCTCACGCATGATCGCGGATACGAGTTCCGGCTCGATGCGCGTTCCACTCGGCAAGATTTCTTCGATCAGCTCATAGTAGGCGGGCGGCCAGGACAACCACCAAAGCGCCTCCCGACCGGGCTGCAGACCGCGTGCGAGTGAGTCTGCGTAGGCGTTCACGACGAGTCGGTTCGCCCGATGATAATCACCGAGGCGGGCCAGCAAGGCGCCCACGCGCGTTCTGTCGACAAAACCCTGAGCTCGCAACGCTGCAAAACGCAGTTCACCACGGGCGAGATCGCCGAGATCGGCTTCGATCAGGAGTGCGATGCGTTCGATTACCTCGTCTTCTACTCGACGTGTTCCTTCGGTCAGAGCGCGATCGGTCTCAACGAGGCTGGCCCCAGCGAGCGAGAGTCTCCCCTGCGCCCGCCAGCCGTAGTAGGTCAGCGGGTAACCCCGCGCGATCTCCTCGAGTTCGCGACGACCGAACTTCTCATCTCCTGCGAGCAGCGCAGCTCTGGCCGACCAGTATCGTGGCCGAAGCTGTGCGAGCGGATCGTTCAATCGCTCGACCAGCCTCGACAAGGTTGCTCGCGCATCGGCATACGCGGCACTTCGAAATTGCGCCCAGCCCTCTCGCCAGAGCGCATCACGGACGCGTTCTGGAAAACGTTCATATTGCGCCGCACGTCGGAAGGCACCAATCGCTTTCACGAGCTCACCGCGATCCTCGTGCAATGTGGCCATCAGGTAGAACGACCAGCTCGCGAACTCTTCGTTCGAGCCCTTCGCAACGCGCTCGAATTCTATGAGCGAGCCCTCGACATCGCCCAGCCGAGCGAGGCTCCGAGCTCGCCAGAAGCGCGCCTCTACATCCGGCAGCAAAGCCGTAAAGGCCTTGGTCGCTTGCTCATATCGACGCGCCCGAAAGAGTGCGCGCGCGCGCCCTTGCTTGGCAACGCGGAGCTGATCGGCGTCGAGTTTGCCCGCGATCGCCTCATCAAAGAGCTCGATCGCGCGTTCCGTTCGCATCGCTTTGAATGCCGCGCTGGCGCGCGCAAGCACTACCTCCGACGGGAGAGCCTCCGTTGGCAGCTCCGTTGATGCGACCGCGACTTCGTCAAAACTCTGATCGAGAAGAACGCGCGGATCGAGCGTCGGATCCAGGCTGCCAGTGCGTTGGCGAGAGGCGACGATGGAAAGTTCGATCGCGTTTCGCACTGCCTCGTCGGCTGCGAGGGGTGTTCCGAGGATCGAATTCCAGACGAGCTCTGCACCGGACGTGTCACCGCCCATCGCCAGCGCCTCGCCCTGAAGCACGCCCAGCGCGGCTCGCAGCGCGTCACTCTCCGATGCCTCGATCGCAAGGCCCGCCGTACGGTACGCCTCTTTGTGGTTTCCTTCCTTCATCAGCAGGTGTACTCGCACGAGTTCCGCATAACCGGCCAGAGCCGGAACTGCCCTCACGCGGTCGAGCGCCTCGCGCGCCTCGGCGGTGTCTCCCATGAGGACGAGGCGATTCGCATCCCCGAGCGCCTTGGCCGCCTCGCGCTGCGCAGGCGTCAGACGCGTTGCCGGATCGGCCAGATCGAGATCTTTGGCGAGTGGACCGGCCTGCCCAGTGCCGGCCACCAGAATCCAGACCGTGAGCCCCATCAAGCCCGCGCGCTGGCCGATCCGCAGCATGAATTGACTCCCTGTCCGTACGAAGCCGTGCAAGACTAGCCTCTCGATCCAAAGGTAGGAGAGAAAGACGCGTGAAGATTGTGATCTGGGGAGCAGGAGCGGTTGGGCTTGGACTCGCGAGTGCATTGGCGAACTCGAGCGTCAACTCGGGCGACCGCTTGCGAATTATAGGTCGCAACGCCGAAACGCTCGCGCTGCTCGAAACCCGGGGCATCACGCGAACGGGTTTCTTCGGCAAAGCGCATGTTGCTCCCAGCCAACTCGAGATCGCAAACAGCACCGGGACGCTGATCGAGGACCCACCGGATTGGCTGCTCGTATGCACAAAGGCTTTTTCTTCCGCCGAAATCGCAAACGCGCTCGCACCCATCGGTCAGCATCTGGTCGAGCGAACCCGTCTTCTTCTCTGCCAGAACGGCTGGGGCAACGAGCTCCCATTCCTTTCGTTCTGGCCCAAGCCACGACTCTTTCACGCCCGCGTAATCACTGGTTTTCAACTTCGAAGCCCAACCGAAGTCGAGATCACGGCGCATGCCGCCCCGATCGCTCTCGGCAGCGTGTTCGGCGCCTCGCCCGATTCGCTCGTGCCGCTCGCGCAACGTCTTTCGGAGGGTGGAATTCCGACCGAAACGACCGACGACATGCGCGGCGTTCTGTGGGCGAAGATGCTCTACAACTGTGCACTGAACCCATTGGGCGCGATTGCAGGACGCCGTTATGGGGAACTCGTCGACAACTCGACCACGCGCGCACTCCTCGAGGAGATCGTGCGCGAAATTTTCGTCGTGCTCGACGCGGCGGGCGAACGCGTCGCCTGGCCTAACGCAGCCGCGTATCTCGAAACGCTCTACGCGGAACTCATCCCGCCGACGGCAGCGCATGAATCGTCGATGCTGCAGGATCTGCGCGCGCAAAGGCCGACCGAAATAGAGGCCCTGTGTGGTGCCGTCGAGCACCTCGCATCAGAACATGAAATAGCCACGCCCGTCGTCTCGGCCCTCGCTGAACTCGTGCGCGTCGCAGAGCGCAGAGCCGCGCACCCGGCCCAGTTCAAGTCTAACCAACCACGTCGGCGATCTGCGTCCAATCGGAGCAGCGAATAAGCGATCCCCGTGTCTTCTTCGAAACGGATTCGACCGATCGATTCCACGGTCGGTCCATCAAGGCGACCGGAATCTCGAACTCTTCGATGAGACGTACGGCCGTATCGAGGCTGTCCTCGACCGCGAAGTCGAACTCGAACTCTGAAATGTCATCAAAGCGAAGCGCGGGCAGTCCGTCGAGGTTCCAGCTCGGTCGATTCCACTTGTCGAGATGGTGGAGGGTCTCGTGAGTGAGATCGTGGGTGTCGAGCCAGAGTCGAGATGCGGCGTTCGTCTTTGGTGGGCGGCCTGTCACGAGCGTGATGCGATGGCCGGCTGCGTCCCAGCGCGAGAGGACGTCAGCCGCTCCAAACATGGGTGCGATCGACAGAATGACATCATCATCGTGGGCCCGCTCCATGAACGCGTCTAGCTGGGCCGCGTCGAGTCCGAACGATTTCTCGAGATCGAAATGCTCGACCGCGTCCAGATCGACTCGACGCTCGTGAACCAGTTCGAGTAGATCGACGAGTCGCTCGATCGTCTCCGAGAGCACATCATCGATGTCGACATAGATACTGCGCTCGCTCACCGATTTCCCCCTGACAGCGCTTCTTCGAGAGCGGCCAGCGGAGCCTTGGCCTTGTCGAGTGACTCGAGATATTCCCCTTCCGGCGAAGAATCAGCGACCACCCCACCTCCGACATGCAGATGCGCCTTGCCCTCTTTCCAGACGATCGTCCGGATTACGACCGATAGGTCGAGCCCCCCGCGTAAGTCGAGATAGCCCAGC
>JAQBEG010000495.1:0-6768 GCA_032123985.1 Deltaproteobacteria bacterium | reverse complement strand
CGGAATGACGGTGAAAGAGGGCGGAACAATCGCTTTGCGGCGAATTCCTTCCAGGCACCGCGCAGATCGCGCAGATAGACTGAAGATTTTCGCGGTCGTCCTTGGACTGGTCGCGTTCCTTTCGGCCTGCGCGTTCTCTGGATTCTCGCCGCCCACCGTACCCGCGGAACAGCGCGCTGCGTATGATGCGGCGATGGGCAATCTGCCCGCGAACGCGCCGGCGGCGTCGGCCGGACTCAAAGTCTTCCTAGCTAAATACCCTGGGAGCCCGCTGGCAGATGACGCGTTGGAGCAGCTTGGCCAACTGGCGTTTGCCGATGGACGCGACGAGGACGGTAGGCGCTGGCTCGGCCAGATCCTCAGCCAGTACCCTGAAAACGATCGAGCTGCTGCAGCGCGCTTGCGGTTGGCACAGCACGAGTACGCTCGTGATCGGCGGGAGGCCGCTCGTCGGCTCATCGATCCGCTCGACCTTCGCGATCTCGACAGCGCGGAACAGCGCGCAGCGCTTCGATTGCGTATCGCCCTCTCGCGGTCGCCTGTCGAACGGATCGGCCAACTGAGTCTGCTGCGGATCAAGCTCATCGAAGAGCTCGACGAGCGAAGCGAAGATCAGGTCTCGAGGGGGCGACTCGAAGCGCGCATGGCGACTGTCGATCGCGACATCGCCGGATTGATTTCCTCGGCCGCTTCAGTCGAGCTCGAAGAGATGATTCGCGATTTACGACGCCAACCCCCATCCTCGTTGATCGCAATCGAATTGAGTCGTCGCGCGCTCGATGCGGGTCAGCTGGATCTTGCCTCGCGTCGCCTCGAACGAGCTGATTCGCTCGTAAGTGGTGATCTTGAACAAGGTCAACTGCGTTTGTTGACGGAGCGACTCTTGCTGCTCATGGAAGCGGCTGACGCCGAGACGGACCTGCCGCCTCTTCGGGAACTCTCGAAGCGCCCGCGCCCGCGCACGCAAGGCGCGCACGGAACGCTTGGTGTGGTCCTTCCCCTGAGTGGCAACTTCGCTTCCTTCGGACAAGAAAGCCTGCGCGGAATCCTGTTGGCGGCGGGTCTCTTCTCAGAAGATGATCAGCAGAAGCAGGTCGCAGCCAACCCGGATGAAGGGAGCGATTCGAGCGCCGCGATACGCCGGACCGGGGAGCGGGCCATCCGGTTGGTCGTTCGCGACTCAGAGGGCGATCCCGTGAAGGCTGCAGCCGCAGTTCGAGAGCTCGCCTCGGATGCCTCGGTCGTCGCGATCATCGGTCCAATCTTCAGTGCCGAATCGCTTGGCGCCGCGGAGGCTGCGGAGCTCGAGGGTATTCCGCTCGTGACGCTCTCGACGAAAGAGGAGGTAGCGGCGGGGCGAACTCAGGTATTTCGGACCCGTACGACCCCCGGTGACGAAGTGGGCGTGCTCGTCAGTTATGCCTACGACCAGCTCAACGCCAAGCGTTTCGCCGTGCTGTATCCAGAAACACGTTACGGCCGCGGGATGAGAAAACTCTATTGGGAGGCGGTGACGGCCCGAGGCGGGAAGATGGTCGCCGCTTCGAGTTACGCCGCAGAAGCCACCGATTTCTCGAGGGCGATTCGCGACATGATCGGTTACCGGTTTCTCACCAACCGGGAGAACAAAGCACTGGCCGAACGCACTGAGATTCTGCGAGCGGCGCGCGTCCTCCCGCCGGCGGATGCGGCCCTGGTACGCGAGGCGGCCTATTCGATTCTCGGTCCGGAAATCGAGCCGCTTCCGCCCATCGTCGACTTCGATGTGCTCTTCATTCCCGATGCATCGGATAAAATCGCACTGATCGCACCCGGCCTCGCGTTCCACGAGATTGGTAACGTACGGCTGTTGGGTTCGAGTGATTGGCTCGATGAAGAATTGTTGCGTGTCGCTCGACGTCACGTGTCCGGTTCCGTCATCAGCACAGCATTCTATGCCGAGAGTGATGTGCCCATCGTCACGGAATTCGTTGAGGCATATCGGAATACATTCAATGCGGTTCCGGACGCATATGCTGCTCAGGCGTTCGACGCGACGAACCTTGTACTGGTGCAGCTCGCCTCTGGGCTGGACGACCGCCGGCGTCTTCGTGAAGGTCTAGTCGACACACGTGCGTATCCAGGTGCCACGGGAGTGTTGACGATGCGACCCAATGGGAATGCAAGGCGACGCCCCTTTCTGTTGGGCGTTTCCGGACGTCGTTTCCACTCGCTGGATTGAGTCGCCTAGCTGCCTGTTCTTGTGCATAACTGCTTGTTTCTTGCCGGTTTCCGCACAATGCAATTCGAAGCTAGAAGAGGCGTCAGGCTTCTAAAGTCGCCCCATTGCCGACCGTTAAGTTTGGCATGGATTGCAGGCCTCCGGCTGATCAGCTCTCGAACGAGTTACCCGTTCTGGCGCTACGAGAATTTGTTGTCTTCCCGTATATGGTTCTTCCTCTCTTTGTCGCACGCGAACGTTCCATCGCGGCGGTAGAGGACGCGCTGGCGGCCGACCGACTCGTACTGTTGGTCGCGCAGCGAAACTCAGAAACCGAAAATCCCGATGCCGACGATCTCTACCGAGTCGGTACGGTGGCGATGATCATGCGGAGCATGCGCCTGCCGGACGGTCGCCTGAAAGTTCTCGTACAGGGACTTGGCAAGGCGCGCATAGATGCTGTGATCGAGCATCCTGAGAGCACCTGGGTGCGAACGACTTCACTCGAGACACCGGATGAAGCCACGGATCAATGGACCGTCGAAGGCGAAGCCCTCACGCGGACCGTTCGTGCGCGCGTGGAAGAGCTGCTACCGCTCAAAAATCTGCCGCCCGAAATACTCTCGATCACGGCGAACGTTCAGAGTCCCGGACGGCTCGCGGATCTCGTCGCGTCCAATCTTCGGCTTAGACTCGAAGAGGCGCAGGAAGTCCTCGAGATCGAGGATTCGCTCGAGCGTCTTCGCAAAGTCGATGCGTTGTTGAGGCGCGAACTCGATGTTTCGTCGATGAGCGCCGATATACAGAGTCCGACTCCTCTGGCTTCCGACGACGTCGCGAATGATCATCGAGAAGCGTTCCTGCGTGAGCAACTGCGCGCCATTCAGAGCGAGCTTGGCGACGTGGATCCTCGCACAGAGGAACTCGACGAATATCGACTGAAGGTCGAGGAGGCAGCGCTCCCCGAAACCACACGCGAAGAGGCGTTCCGTCAGGTTCGTCGACTAGAGCGGATGCATCCCGACGGGCCGGAGGCCCAGGTCGTTCGAAACTACCTCGACTGGGTCGTGGAGCTTCCCTGGAATCGGTCTTCGCCCGACCAGCTCGATCTGATACGGGCGCGCTCGATTCTCGACCAGGATCACGCTCATCTGTCGATCGTGAAGAATCGGATCCTCGAATTCCTGAGCGTACGAAAACTTCGCGAAGATTCTCGCGGACCAATTCTCTGTTTCGCAGGCCCCCCTGGCGTCGGAAAAACGTCACTCGGACGTTCGATCGCACGCGCGATGGGCCGCGAGTTCGTCCGCGTCTCACTCGGCGGAGTGCGCGATGAAGCCGAGATCCGCGGACACCGACGTACCTATGTCGGGGCGCTTCCGGGTCGCATCATCCAGGGCTTGAAGCAGGCGGGTACGAACAATCCGGTGATGATGCTCGACGAGCTCGACAAGCTTGGATCGGACTTCCGCGGCGATCCGTCGGCGGCTCTGCTCGAAGTCCTCGATCCCGAGCAGAACTGCAATTTCAGCGACCACTTCTTGAACACACCCTTCGACCTCTCTCGTGTTCTCTTCATCGCGACCGCAAATATGCTCGATCCGATTCCGTCTCCGCTGCGTGACCGGATGGAGGTCATTCGTCTTTCAGGCTACACGCCGGAAGAGAAGACCGAGATCGCGACGAATTTCTTGATCCCACGACAGGTCGAAGAGCATGGGATGAGCGGCGATCAAATCAGCTGGACGCGAAACGCGATCACGTCACTCTGCTCCGAGTACACCTCCGAGGCTGGCGTTCGTAATTTGGAGCGCCAGGTTGCCGCAGTCTGTCGGAAGGTCGCGCGTCGCATGGCGGAAGGTGACGATTCGAAGGTCGCGATCAACACGAAGAGTCTCGACAAGCTGCTCGGGCCGCCCCCCTTTCGAAACGAAATCGCTTCGAAGGATTCAGAAGTCGGTCTCGTCAATGGTCTTGCATGGACCGAGGCCGGCGGCGAGGTGCTCTCCCTCGAGGCCAATCTCTCGCGCGGTCGCGGTCTGGTCCTCACAGGTCAGCTCGGTGATGTCATGAAGGAAAGCGGACACACTGCGCTGTCCTACGTGCGGTCGATCCTGTCCGAGATCGGTGCTTCAGAGCGCGAGTTTTCTCGTCAACAGGTGCACGTCCACGTTCCGGCCGGTGCCATTCCGAAAGATGGACCCTCTGCGGGCGTGGCGATCGCAACGGCCATTGCGTCGCTCGTTTCCGGGATTGCGGTTCGCGCTGACGTCGCGATGACCGGTGAAGTGACGCTGCGTGGTCGGGTTCTGCCGGTTGGAGGCGTCCGTGAGAAAGCGCTCGCTGCTCTTCGCAGTGGGATCACGACGATCGTGATTCCCGAGAGCAATGTTTCGGATCTGAGAGAGATTCCCAAAGAGCTGAAACGGCGCATCACGTTCGTGCCTGTGAGCCACATGCGCGAGGTTTTCGACATCGTCCTCGTGGAGCCCATCGACTGGAAGCCGGGCGCGCCTACGAAACGTGTCGGACCTCGTTCTCCAGCGCCACCGGCACCGGCCCATGCGTCGAAGCGCGACTGAGTCACTCGCCCTACGCTTGCGACATGTCGAGTCGCGAGCGCACCTTGGCCGATCTCGGAGAGTTCGCTCTGATTCAGCGGATCGCCCGCAGAGCCGGTCATCCGCCGGGAAAGTCGTGGGCACTCGGAATTGGTGACGACGCCGCGATCTTGCGAACGGAGAGTCGCGACGAACTCGTCATTTCGACCGACGCCCAGGTTGAGAACGTTCACTTTCGCTTCGATCGCGAAACGCCGCGCACGATCGGTCGACGAGCCATGGCCGTCAATCTTTCCGATCTTGCTGCAATGGGGGCCGAACCCGTTGGGGCATTGCTGAGTTTTTGTGCACCGCCCGACATGGCACTCTCGGTCTTCGATGGTCTGGTCACGGGCCTGATCGACGAGGGGCGACGATTTGCTTGTCCCCTGGTCGGCGGGAATATGTCGAGAGCGCAGCATTGCAGTCTTACGGTCACGGTCGTCGGCCGCTGTACGCGCGGGGGTGCACTTCGACGGAGGGGACTTCGCAGTGGAGATTGGCTCTATGTGACAGGCACGCTGGGCGCGGCTGCGCTGGCCCGCCTGCGCGCTGATCGAGCGGGTCGGCGACTGTATCGGGTCCCACAGCCGCGCCTTTCCGCGGGCCGGGCATTGGCACGAATGCCCGGAGTGAGTGCCTGTATCGACCTTTCCGACGGCCTCGCAAGTGACCTGAACCAGCTCCTGGCCAAAACGTCTCTGGGCGCCGAGATCGACGTCAGCTCCTTGCCGGCGCCTCGGGCCTTCGAACGGGGATGTCGCGAACTGGGGCTCGATTCGACGCAGCTGCTGGCCGCTGGGGGGGAGGATTACGAGTTGCTCTTTGCGATGCGCCCGAAAAGCGCGATTTTGGACCCTCGCGCTCTGCAGAAGCGGCTAGGCGTGTCGGTGAGCCGCATCGGCCGGGTCGCTCGGCCATCTGGCATTCGAGGCATTCCCCGGATTTTGCACGAACATCATTTCTAGACCCTCTCGTGGCCGTCAAGCCCAGCCTCGGTAGGGCCGATATAGGCGTGGTGAGACTATCTTTAACCGCCAGATTCGTCATTGGTTCGCTCGTCGTAGCTGCGTGTACATCACTCCTGCCCGACCTTGCGCGCGGCCTCGGGATCGAATTTTCGGCCTGGGGCACATTCTTCGTCGCTCTCGGCGTCGGTGGCGGCATTGGGTTTTCGCTGTCGCGAATGCTCGGCATGAAGTTCGAGAACCTTCGCACGGCGACCGAACGCATCCGCGAGGGTGACCTCAGGGTCGAACTCGGTAGGCAAGCGAAGTCTGGCCTCACAGACGAGGTCGACGATCTCGCGAAGAGTCTTGGCGGAATGCTCAAGCGTTTGCGCGAGCTGGTTTCGCGTGTGCAGAAGACAGCGAGTTCGGTCTCTGGATCATCGGCCGGACTCGAGGCCGCCCTCGACAGTTTGAAATGCAGCAGCGAGGGCATCTCGAGCACGGCTTCCCGGGTGGCCGATGGCGTCGAGCAGGAGCAGGAACTTCTCGGCCAGGCATCGCATCGCATGGCCCAGGTGTCGAGTGAGATCGATTTGAATGCTGGCCGCGCGCGTGAGGCCTTTGGGTTTGCGGCGGAGGCGAACCAGAAAGCCGGAACCGGCGTCGACGTGGCGCGACTCGCGATCGAAAAGATGAAAGCGGTCTTCGAGCGAGCGGAGAGTACGAGTGACAAGGTCTTCGAACTCGAGGCGAAGACGCGTCACGTTCATCAGATCACCGAGATCATCACGAGCGTCGCACACCGCACGAATCTGCTCTCGCTGAACGCGTCGATCGAGGCCGCGCGGGCAGGCGAGGCCGGTCGAGGCTTCTCTGTCGTCGCGGACGAGATTCGCAAATTGTCCGAGAGTGCGGGGCGAAGCGCTGACGAGATCAGCCAGCTCATGCACGAGATCCAAGCGGACACCGCGATGGTGGCGGATGAGATGCGTCAGTCGAGCGTGGTGATCGCGGAGGG
>JAQBEG010000494.1:0-2594 GCA_032123985.1 Deltaproteobacteria bacterium | reverse complement strand
GGAAGCCCATCGCCCCATCGCCGATGATGCAGTAGACCGCGCGCTCGGGGAACGCAACTTTTGCCGCGAGTGTCTGTCCAACCCCAGCGCCGAGCATCCGAATTTGTAGGTCGAGAGCATCGAGTGGGGCGACCGAATTTCGTGGAACATATTGGCCCACACGCTGGTGTTGCCACCGTCGGCCACGAGCACGGAGTCATCGCCGAAGACCTCGCGGCAGACTCCAGGCACTCGCGCAGAATGGACGAGATCGGTCTCGCGCTCGAGCATCTCGCCTAGCACGGCGAGCCCATTTTCCTTCGCCGTCATGTACTCCTTCAGCTTGGCCTTACGCCCTGCCAGTTGGGATGAACCGGCCCGACCCTTCAGTTCGGCGAGGAGCGCGCTCGAAAAGGACTTGATGTCGGCCACCACCGCGATATCGACTGGTTTGTTCTGGCCCAGCACGTCTTCGTCGAGATCGACCTGGATCAGCCGTTGCTCGTTCGGACTGCGCCAATACGGAGGCTTGCCCCACCAATCCGTCTCCCCAAAACGCGTTCCAAGGGCGAGCACGACGTCGGCATCGTTACGCACGCGGGTATTGAGTTCGAGTAGGTTCATTGGAATGGAAACCTGAGAGCGCTCATCGATCACGTCTCGCGCGGACCAGCTGGTGGTCACGGGGGCTTGCAGGAGTTCCGCCAACTCGCGCAACTCGGCGGTCGCCTGAGCGTGCAACACGCCGCTGCCAGCGTGAATCATGGGCAGCTCGGCCTGGAGTAGAAGCTCCGCGGCTTCCCGCACGAGCACCTCGGACGCTGCCGACCGAACGGTGCGGCGATAGCGCTCGGGCGATAGAGGATCGATCCCCTCACTCGGAAAGGCGCTGTTTATGATGTCCTCGGGAACACAGAGATGCACGACGCCCGGTCGTCCGAGGTAGCATTGGCGCAGCGCGCGGCGTGTCAGCTCGGGCACGCGATCGAAGGATTCCGCGGCTTCGCTCCATTTGCTCATGGGACGGATCACCGCAGTCTGATCGAAGTATTGATAGGTGCCGCCCCTATCGGGGTTGACGATCGGGCCCCGACGCCAGCTCGTGATGAGCAGCACGCGGTTGCCCTCACCGTTCTCGACGGCGACGCCCGCGAGCGCGTTCGCCACACCGGGCCCATTGCTCGCAATGCAAACGCCGAGCTTGCCCGTGAGCCGCGCATAGGCGCCGGCCATATGAACTGCGCTCGTTTCGTGGCGTGGTGTGACAAGTCGGATTCCGACGTCGCGAAGACTGGCGTAGAGCCCGAAGTAGCTGCCATCGATGATGCCGAAGACAACCTCGACGCCTTCAGCCTGAAGCATGCGGGCGATCAATGCGCCCCCGGAAATCGAATCCATGGCATTGCCCTCCAGTGTTGCCTCGGCAGATTAGGCGATCTTGACAGAACTGAATATGCATCAAATTGCGAAGAGGATTGCCAGCGAATCGGCACCGTCCGGCACACATGCGACTTCAGCCGTTTCGATTGATCCCGTGGGGAATTCGACCGCGATTTCGACTCAGATCGGCCCGATGATCAAGTCCGCAAGCTTTCGACGCTGATGACTTCCGTCGCCATAGAGCATCTGATTGTGCATGCTGCGTTTGAAATAGAGGTGCACATCGCATTCCCACGTAAAACCGATGCCTCCGTGGAGTTGGACCGACCGATCCGACATGAACCTTCCGGCGTCCGAGGCCGCACTCTTCGCCATCCGCGCAATCCGCTCCGCTTCATCGCTGCCCGAATCGATGCAGCACGCGGCGTGATAGACGAGAGATCGAGCACGATCGATCTCGATCATCGCATTCACGAGCGGATGCTTTACCGCCTGAAAGAAGCCGAGCTGGCGGTCGAACTGCTTTCGCGTTTTCGCGTACTCGACCGTGGTCTGGAGTTGCCACTCGCCCGTTCCGCAGAGGTCGGCAGCCACCGTGGTCAATATCGCGGGCCATGCGCGGCGAATTACATCGCCACCCTCCGCAGAAACCACATCAGCGGCCGTTACCGAAACTCCGTCGAAGCAAACGGTCGCCTGATCTCGCGTGAGGTCATGGATATGATCCTGAGAGAGCACTAGTCCAGGGGAATCTGCTCTGACGACACATAGCACGCTGCCGCCATCGCGTCTGGCATTCACGACGAAGACGTCCGCCTTGAAAGCGTCCTGAACAAAGTACGCGCGACCCGAGAGGGTCACTCCATCGCCCGCCAAAGTGGCCACCACGTCGGTCGAGTCGGGCTCCCACGATCCCTTCACGTCCGTGATCGCCAGCGTTGCGCTCGCACCGTCCGCGACTCGACCAAGCCAAACGCGTGCCTCGTCGGTTCCGGCCTCGCGCAACGCGAAGGTCGCTGCCAGCGTCGCAACGAGCGGCGACGAGAGAGCGTGCCTGCCGACCTCCTCCAACAATCCGACGATGCCGACCATTTTCACGCCGACGCCACCGGCCTCCTCGGGAACGGCAAGCCCCGTCCAGCCGAGTTCGACGCATTGTTTCCAGAGCGACGCGTCCCAAGCAGGGCGCAGGCCTTCTTCGTACGTCGTACCGGGATTCGCAGCAACGAGCCTTC
>JAQBEG010000493.1:0-5315 GCA_032123985.1 Deltaproteobacteria bacterium | reverse complement strand
GACGCTCAGGCTACGAACGCTTTGCTTGTTGCTTCTCGAATGCCGCTTCGGATGCCTCCGGGTTCATTCGTGCCCGACGAGCCTTTTCGATGGCTGGCAGTTCGCGTCGGCGGATCGTACCCACTCACCGTCGGCGCTCTGCATGCGCCTAATAAATCGAGTGGTCGAAAGTACGTGTTCCACGAAGCGGTTGTCTCGGTCGCCAAGAAATGGCAGCGAAGGCCGGCGCTCATCATCGGAGACACGAATTCCGGATTGCCCGGGATTGACGAAGAGGTTCGTTGCTTTGGTATGGGCGAACAGGCGTTCTTTGAGTCGTTGGCGAATGCGGAATGAGCGATCATGCCGCACTCTTGATCGATCTGGTTGATACGCCGACATGATTTCGATTCGATCGCCGATTCAGGCGCGCACGCTCAACGTGGTTGGTTCGGTGGCCGACATGCCGTTTTCCTATCCGGAGGTCGGTGCGACGCGGGGTGATATTCCGGGCGGTTACAACATCGATCGGCATTCGACGGTTCTTGGTCGTGGGGATGCAGTGTTCGAATCGGCGAAAGCCGCGATCCGCGGCTGGGTGCCGTTCCGCCTCGACTGGATTCGTGTGTTTCCCCAAGGCGAGCCGGGAAGCGGTGTCTGTATTGCGGTCGTCGCGAAGCTATTCGGACTTTGGTGGACCAATATTAGTCGCGTCATCTATATGATTGACGAACCAGATCGCTTCGGCTTCGCGTACGGAACGCTGGGTCATCACGCGGAAATGGGCGAGGAGCGCTTTCTCGTCGAGCACGATCCCAATTCAGGCGAAGTGCGATATTCGATTCTGGCTTTCTCCCGGCCGAGATTGATGATCGCCAGGATCGGATACCCAATGTCGCGAGCCGCACAGCGAAAGTTCGGCGTTGGATCGCTGGACGCGATGCGTCGGGTGGCCGGCTCGCTCGATCGATTGGCCTTGGCGCAGCTGATTGCCGACGAAGATGACTGATGCGACAACTGCGAGCGCACGCGAAACTTGGCCGAACGCGGCAAGTGCTTGGCAATTCATCTTTTGCTCTTTTCCGCAGGCCAAGAATCAAGTTTCGGCGCATGGGCAATTACATCACCGGCTCATTTTGGCTCTATGAGTCGCGCGAAATTTTACAGAAGCTCGAGGCTTCACGAGGTAGACCAGCGCGTTTACAATCTCGCGTTCGGCGGACGTTCGCGTCGATGGTCCGGTATCCGATCTAGAGTGCCGCCCAGAGACTAGGCGCAATGCCCATGGCGGCGGCGATGGTGATCATCATGATGATGGTCATGAGAAATCGGATCTGGTCGATGGTTTTGGCGGTCACGGGACACCCCTTATCGTCTTGTGATCTACTCAGTCCCTGACAGGGAGTATCGAGCGGTCGTTGACGGGCCTTCGTGAAGCGGTTCACAGAAGCGTCGATTTTCTGGCGTCGGTGAAGGGCGCTGCGACACTTTGGAGGCGCTCACCAGTGCACTCCAGGGTGGGGCTAGGGAAGCAGGCGCCCGGCGCGTCTGATCCGGGGGCCCCAGTAGGCGTCGTCGAAGCCCACGCGCTCAACCCGCTTTCCGCTCGACGGCGCGTGGATGAAGCGGCGGCCGCCCTCGTAGACCGCCACGTGAACGGTCTTGGCCCCACCCAGTCGAAAGAAGAGCAGGTCGCCAGGCCGCGGCGCGTCCAGTGACACCGGTGTGGCTCGCTGTTCCAAATCGCTGGCCGACCGGGGTAATCCCCGAATCCCCGCGCTCTGATAGCTGTAGGCGACGAGACCGCTGCAGTCGAAGCCTTCCTTGGGGTTGCTGCCGCCATAGCGGTAGCGGGTGTCTAGCATTGCGCGCGCCGTATCGACCACGGCTGCGCGCCTGGCCCCCGGGCTCGCATCACGAGTACCGAAAGGAGGCGGCTCGGGGCGAGGCGTGGACGCACAGCCGATCAGAAGCGCCATCGCCAGGACGAGCGCCACCCCGGATGTGGGCCAAAGCGAAGTCGTATGGATCGAGTGGATGTCGTGTCCGCTCATTGACATCTCATCGGACGACAGGGCCCAGTCGATGAGTCCAAATTCCGTGTGGCAGACCACGGAGGCATCGGTCTATTTGATTGAACGATCCGACCGATCAGACTATCGCCTCATGCCAAATCGCCGCGTTCACATCCGCGCAAACGCGCTTGAGGATCGGATATTACACGGCGTATTGGGGCATGTCGGGAATCCGTGGAATATTCCTCCCGCGCACGGTCGAGTCGCGTCGAGTCGGATCGCGGGCGCTATGCTCGTGCTCGGGGGCGTGAAGAAAAGGAGGATCAGATGAGCATTTTGGATCGCTATCAGGCCTATGCCGACGCCTTCGAGGAGAGCTTCGAGGACGATGACTGGTCCCGCATCGGGCAATACTTCACCGAAGGTGCTGTGTATGAGGGGGACCCCGACGACGCCGTCGGACGCGACGCGGTTCTCGCGAAGCTAAAGGGTGGTGTCGACGCCTTCGATCGCAACATGGACAGCCGAACGCCGGACTTCAATGCGCCGACCGTCGATGGAAATACGCTCCGCATGAAATGGTCGGTGTCGTACACGAAGGCGGGTGCGCCGGATCTGGTGATCTCCGGCATCGAGACCGCAACCTTCGAGGGCGACCGGATTTCTCGGTTGCGCGACGAATTCGACCCCGAGGCGCAGAAGGGCATGAACGAGTGGATGGCGGCCAACGGAGCGTTGTTGCAGGGCAGTTAGGTCGAACGAGGGCCGGAATCAGCGTTCGGGCATGCTCTCGGCATCGAGTACACCATCCCGAGTGAGCTGATCGATTTCGTCGGCTCCGGCGTCGATCCAGCGCGTGAGCACTTCCCGATTGTGCTCGCCTCGATAGGCTGGGCCACCGCGGACTCCGCATGCCGCGTCCGAGAAGCGGTAGGGCGACTGCACGACCGGGCGCGTTCCTTCGCAGCGATCGTCGACCTGCGCGACCGTCCCCCGTGCGCGCGCCGTCGGTGAGACGAAGGCGTCGACGTTGGGCCTGACATCGCCCCATGCGAGATTCATGGCGTCGAGTGCAGCGATCAGCGACGGGCGATCTGGGAACGACGTGTAAAAAGCAGCCATGGCCTCCAGGCGGCAGCGGATCTTCGTATCGAGATCGGCCGCCGGCGGCGCGCCGTCGACGAGCCCGTGACGCTGCACGAGGAGTTTCCAGATGAACCGGACGTCCCCGGTGATCATGATCGGGCCGCCGGTCGCGTCCCAGACCTGTCCGCCGCCCCGTTCGAGAGGGATTCCGTCAATCGCAAAGTTCGCGTAGTCGTCGGTCACGAGCATGGTGTCGAGCATCGCGATGTCGAGGTGTTGACCGCGGCCCGTGCGTTCTCGCAGATGCAAGGCCGAGAGGATCGCGACGAGACCGTGGAGTCCGGCGTTCATGTCGGCGATCGAGAGGACGGGGTCGCTGGCGGGGCGGCCATCGTGCTCTGATTGGCGGGCGACCAGGCCGCTTTCGGCGTGAAGGACGGAGGCGTAGGCCGCGCGGTGGGATTCGGGTCCCTCCTGGCCGAAGCCGGAGATCGAAAGCATGATGAGGCGGGGGTTGTTCGCGCAGAGATCCTTCCACGCGAGTCCGTGGCGAGCCATGACGTTAGGCCTGAAATTCTCGATGACGATGTCTGCCTTGGATGCAAGACGTCTGATCAACGCGGTCGAACCGTTCGCCTCGAGGTCGATGCTGATGCTCTCCTTGCCGGCGTTCTGTTGCGTGTAGTAGCCGGATAGTCCACCGCGGAAATGCCCCCAGCCCCGAGTGACGTCCCCCTCCGGCGGCTCGAGCTTGACGACTTCAGCACCGAGGTCCGACAACATCCGACCGGCGAAGGGCCCGGCGAGGACCCGGGAGAAGTCGAGGACTCGGATACCTTCGAGGGGGAAGTCCATCTGCGTTTGACTCAGCTTTGCGCCGTCGTAGTCGTGTTAGTCGTCGAGTGTTCGGTTCGCGCTCCGTCCGGCGATATCGTTGGCTTGGCGGTTCCGCGGAAGCTGAACTCTGAGGTATCGGTCTCCTCGAGTTCGATCTCTCCCGAGAGCACTTTGCGTTTCCAATCCTGATGCTCGGGCTCGCGCGCGTGGAACTCGGGCATGACTTCTTCGGCGAAGAGCTCGAGGCTGTCACAGATGTCCTCGTGTGTATTGCTGCCGGCCTGGTTGAGCAGGATTACCTGATCGATATTGGAAGCCTCGAATTTGCGCAGCTTCTCGCGCAGGGTTTCCGGTGAGCCAACGAGTCCCGTTCGGCGCTGTTTCTGCGCGGCTGGTGTTTCCTTCCAGCCCAGATACTCCTCCCAGAGATTGACGGAACCGGGCGCGACAGGACCGTGCTTCGAATAAAAGCGAAGCGCGAATTGAAAGAAGGTCCAGCCATCGGCCTTGCGCATGGCTTCCTCATCGTCCCTGCAGCACATGAAGCCAGATACAAGCGCGATATTTGGATTCGTCTGGTAGTCGGTGAGTTTTTCCTGCCGTTTTACGAAGGCGTTGTAGTAGGTGTTGACCCAGGCGTGGGCCGCTTCGGCCGATACGAACTGGAAACCCAGCGCGCCCATGCCGCGCCTTCCCGCCATGTCGATCGTTTCCAGTTGGGAGCATGCCACCCAGAGGGGAGGGTGCGGCTTCTGAAAGGGCTTGGGCAGCACGTTGCGAAGCGGAAAATCGAAATGTTCACCATGGTATTCCCATGCTTCGCTCGTGAACATGGGCATGATCGCCTTGACGGCGTCTTCCCAGACCGCGCGCTTGTCGCGAAAGCGTCGATCGAAGGGATGAAGTTCGGTGATCGAGGAGCCCTCGCCGATGCCCATCTCGACCCGACCCTTCGAGAGTAGGTCGAGTGTGCTGACGCGCTCTGCGACGCGGGCCGGATGATTCGTGGTGAGCTGGATGATCCCGTGCGCGAGCCGGATCTGCTTCGTGCGCTGGCTCGCCGCGGCGAGGAAGACCTCGGGCGCGGAGGAATGGGAATATTCCTCGAGGAAGTGGTGCTCGACTTCCCACGCGTAGTCGTAGCCAAGCCGATCGGCCAGCTCGACCTGCGTGAGAGAATTCTGGAGAAGATCAAATTCAGCATGCTCAGTCCACGGACGGGGCAACTGATGTTCATAGAAGATTCCAAATTTCATGGCTCGATTGTAATCCTTTTGCCCCTCGCTGTGGCGACCGTTTCTTCTCCCTACGCATAGAATCGGCGCCTCGCGGGAGTCCGGCGCCTCGCGGGAGTCCGGCGAGGCGCGGCTGTCGCGAAATATGGCGCAGCCTGAGGTC
>JAQBEG010000492.1:0-8128 GCA_032123985.1 Deltaproteobacteria bacterium | reverse complement strand
GTACCTATGTCACGGTCTGGTTCGACGGACACCGTCAATTTCTTCCGAAGAGCAGCGTTGTCGTTGAAAGGTTCGGGACCGCAATCTTGCTCCTGGCGTTGGTCCCAACGGTGGCATTCGCTGTGGGCCTTTGGCGTGGTGCGCGACGTCTGCTCCGGAACTTCAGTGGGCCGGACGTCATCCTGCTCCTACTCGTAGCTTCGACGTTCGCGGGCTACATCCTATTCACCTGGCGTAACCCCTGGTTTGCTGTCCTCAAGGGGAGCTTCCTGCTCGGCATATCAGTACCCTTTTCCTACTACACCAGTGAAGTTCTGGCGGAGTGGACTCGGCAGCGAGGTCTGCGATCGGTGATCGTGCTCGGCTGCTTAGGTCTACTCGCGGGGCTGACGATAGGGGCGTTTACGTACGGGGCCATCTTCGAGAAACACGAGATCCCCGGCGTTGACTGGAAACCCGTGGAGACGCCGTGGCAGGGCTAGATCGTCGGTTCATAAAATGGCTCCTGCCGGTCGTGGTGAGTGGCGCCGCGTTTGCGCTGCTGCTTCGACAGATCAATTTGGGTGATGTGCTCGAACGCGTCGACGTGCGGGTCGCAAGCATCCTGATTCCCATTGTCCTGCTCTACTGCGTGGTCAGCCTGTGGATCGACGCACAATCGTTGAGCCGCCTGGCAGCGCCGAACGCTTCAGGACTCGGACGCTGGACTTGCGCAAGAATGAAGGCGGCGAGCTACCCACTTGGTCTGCTGAACTATGCGCTGGGAGCGGGCGGACTCACCTATCTGCTGCGGCGGCGTGGCGGCCTGCGGCTCTCGGAAGCTGCGGGGATCGTTATTTTGATCGCCCTTTTCGATCTTGGAATTCTTCTCGTGCTTTCGGCCTTCGGAGCGGTGTTGCTCTCTACACAGCCGGTCGCGCTGCAGGTGGGTGTCATCGTGACGGGGGTTGTGGGCATCGTGGTTGGGTTTGTCTTCTTGCGCGTGAACGTGTCAATGGGAGCGCTCGATCGGGTTCGAGACCTCGAAATTTTTCGGGCCGCGCGCGTTACGCCGATGAGTCGATTGATGCTTCTGGCGGTGCTGCGGCTGGGCTTTGTGGTTTCGTTCATTTTTTTGTGTGGAGTCGCGCTCGCTATTTTCGACATTTGGGTCCCGCTTGGGGATCTCGTCGTGGGGGTCGCGGCCGTATCGCTCGTGGCATCTCTGCCGATCGCAGTCGCGGGTCTGGGAACCGGGCAGGTGGCGTTCGTCTTTATGTTTCGACACTGGGGATCGCCAGAGACGCTGCTTGCCAGCAACCTCGCATTGACCGCCGCGCTGATTCTGATTCGAGCCAGCATGGGATTGGTTTTCGCACACGAGTTCACGCGGGAAGCGCTGGTCGCCGTGAGGGAGGGCAGCACTTGAGTCAAGTCAGCCTGACCGGCGAGCGGCTCGACGACGATCACGCTCTGTTCGGGCCAGATCTGGCGCGTCACCGTTCGGCGTATTGCTATGCGATCAAATCCATTCGAGCCGGACATTCGATCGGCGACCATCGAACGCTCGATCTAGGCTGTGGGAATGGGTACGGCAGTGCGGAACTTTCGGATGCCGGTGGTCGAGTTGTGGCAGTGGACCGGATCAGGCCGGACGCACAACACCGACGCGAGTCTCTTCAATACCTTCGCGCGGATCTAACAGGTCTGCCGCTGGCTGCGCGCAGCTTCGACCTCGTAGTCAGCTTTCAGGTGATCGAGCATCTCGAAGATCCGACAGCCTACCTCGAGGCGATCGCTGCTTCTATGCGAGCGGATGGCATGGCTCTCGTTTCGACACCCAATATCCTGCAATCCGACGGCGTGAATCCATTTCACGTTCACGAGTATGAATCGGGTGAACTCAGTCGACTCCTGGCGAGGTATTTCGATGGAGTCGAGATGTTGGGCGTGGGCATGAGCGAGAGTGCTGCTCGCTATCAGGCGGATCGTCTGCGCCGCATACGTCGGATCATGAAACTCGATCCGTTCGGTCTTCGGGGCTTGCTACCGCGCACCTGGATCGATTGGTTGTTTGCACGCTTCTCGATCATCGTTCGTCGTGGCATTCAACAGGGCGACGGACTGCCTGATTTGACCGTCGACGACTTCCCAGTGGGTCCGGTGTGCAATGATTCCCTCGACCTGCTTGCGGTCTGCCGAGGACCACGAAACGGCTAGTTCATGAATCGGTTGAGGGCACGCCATTGATTCCGCTCGCCATCCCAAATCTTTCGGGCAATGAGGCTGCCTATTTGCAAGAGTGTGTGGACACGAATTTCGTTTCCAGCATTGGCCCCTTCGTGGACCGCTTCGAACATGAACTAGCGAAGGTCGTCGAGCTTCCGAATGTCGTCGCGACATCATCCGGCACTGCAGGATTGCACGTTGCGCTGGTCGCGACAGGCGTGGAGCCTGGAGACCTCGTCATCCTTCCGTCTTTGACTTTCATCGGGAGCGCCAATGCGATCGCGCAATGCGGCGCGACACCGTGGCTACTCGACATTGATCCCGATTCATGGACGCTCGATCCGGATTGCATTGCGAGAGCACTCGACAGCCATTCTCGAGTAAAGGACGGCGCGAGGGTTCACGGTTCGAGTGGTCGTCGCATTGCCGCCATCATGCCCGTCCACACGCTGGGTCTGATTGCGGACATGGACCCGATTGTCGAGATCGCAAAGGCGTACGCTCTGCCGGTTGTTGCGGATGGAGCGGCGTGTCTCGGTGCGCGCTACAGGAATCGTTCCATCGGTTCGACCGGAGCCGACCTGACCGTCTTCTCCTTCAACGGTAACAAGACGCTCACAGCCGGAGGTGGTGGCGCGGTCGCGGGTGACGACTCGACGCTTTGCGACCTGGTTAAGCATCTCACGACCACAGCGCGAATCTCATCGGACTACGAACACGACAGCATCGGATTCAACTATCGGCTTACGAATCTACAAGCCGCGGTCGGCTGTGCCCAACTGGAGCAGATCGACGCCTTTGTGGAGGCGAAGCGCCGCATTGCGGATCGCTACAATCAGGAACTGACGAAGATCGACAGAATCGATGCGTTTCCAAATCCCAATTGGGGGTCGAGTGCCTGTTGGCTGAGTGGAGCCGTTGTTCGGGATCGACCCGTCGCGCCGATCGTTCGCGCCCTGGAAGGCGCTGGCATTGGTGCGCGCTCCTTTTGGCGACCGATTCAGCTGCAGGCTCCTTATCGCCACGCGCCCTGCGAGCCCACACCTCATTGTGATTCGATCTGGCAAAGTATATTGACGTTACCCTGCTCGACACAATTGACGGAATCAGACCAGAGTCGGGTCATCGAGGAAGTGCTGCGCTGTGTCGCATGAGCACGCGCTTGCCTTTCTCGACAACGGCTCGGATTCGATTGTGTATATTTTGGCAGTAGTAGGCGTGGCGCGCACGCGAGCCAGCCCGATCGGATCCTCCTCCGGAAGGGCGCTCGCGAGGCCCAGTCTGCATTATACGTGGATTGCCTGCCTTTGCTCGGTCGGTTTCAGTCGGTCTCAGCCGGCGCAGATCGAGCTGTTTGTGCCAATGGTCAGATGAGATAGCCTGCTCGGAGTGCAGTCGACGCCCGAACTATTCACGACGATTGGTGGCGATAAATGCCCGGTCTGCGAAAGCTCGACGACGCTGGGTGCTGAGCTCCCGGACTATCGCCTCTTTCGTTGTGGCCATTGTGGGTGTTGGTCGAGTGATGCGTTGGTTCGACACGCGCAGCCCTCCTTCGAAACGTCGGAATATTTCGGAAACGCAGAGCTCGACCGCGAGAAGTGGCAGGCGTTGCTCGAGCGGATGGAAGAAGAGGGGAAGGAGTTCCGCTCGGTTCTCGACGTTGGCTGCGGAACCGGAGCCTTTCTCGCCTACGTCGGGCGTGAACACCCGGATTGTCATCGCGAGGGAATCGAAATCGATCCCGGACGAGCCCAGCAGTCTCGCGAGCAGAATCCGGGAGTGCAAATTCACGGGTGCGACGCGAGTGAGGCGTTGGCCGCGGCTTCAGGCCCCTTCGATCTGATTACGCTTTGGGATGTCTTCGAGCATGTTCCGGCACCGGTCGAACTGCTCGAGCAACTAGCAGCCAGCCTTGCTCCGGGCGGATATATCTACATCGTTACGATTCATGAACGAAGCCTGATGCCAGCGCTCGGTCGCCTGAGTTACTCGATCAGCGGCGGGCGCCTGACCTACCCGATCCGGCGAACGCATGAACCCCATCACCTGACCTTCTTCACACGTGAGGGGCTAGAACTCGCCGCGAACCGAGCTGGCCTGCGCATCCGAGACAGCTGGTTCGATCGACTTCTTCGCGGGCGTATGGACGGGCACTGGGTTGTAACGGCAGCAACGGCGCTGCTTCTGCGATTGGAGAATGCACTTGGAAACGGTCTCTTCGTGAACCTGATCCTGGAAGCGAAGCCATAGCCGGGGTCGTCGATCGCGCCGTACGTTTGAAACGGGGCATCCAGTGTGGAGGCAGCACGTCCATGGCATTCGTATCCCGAACATTGCCCGTGGGGTGCCCGGTGCACGTGCCCAGGTTACATTTGTTGCGGCCGTTTTTTTTACCGTGAGGCTTCGCTGCCTGCGGCGAGATCGGGCGACTGAGCCGACCGATCTGGCGAATCGAGGAAGAAGTGAGCGTTGAACCCAGCAGTCCGCGGATCGCGGTCGTTGTCCCATGCTTCAACGAGGCGCTCACGGTGAGGAAGGTCGTCGAAGACTTCTCGAGAGTCCTCCCCGATGCAGTCGTCTACGTATTCGACAACAACTCCAACGATGGAACTGGAGAAATCGCAGTCGAGGCTGGCGCGGTGGTGATCCGCTCCGCGCTCCAGGGCAAGGGGAACGTGATTCGACACATGTCGAGAGTCGTCGACGCTGATGTTTACATACTAGTGGACGGCGACGACACTTATCCGGCCGATGCAGCCCCGGCCATGCTCGAGCGATTCAATCGCGATCATCTAGACATGCTCGTTGGTACGCGCCTTGACGAGTTCGAAAAGGGATCCTTTCGCACCTTTCATAAAATAGGCAACCGCTTGATCTCCTGGCTCGTGAGTGTTCTGTTCCGAAAACGGTTGACTGACGTGCTTTCCGGCTATCGCGTTCTCTCCCGCTCCTTCGTCGACGTCGTGTACCTGCGTAGAGGCGGATTCGAAGTGGAGACAGAGCTGACGCTTCAGGCACTCACGAAGCATCTCGTGATTGGGGAGACGTCCGTCGAATACCGGTCCAGACCTGGCGAAAGTGCTTCGAAGCTCAATACATGGGGAGACGGATGGCTCATCGTGAAGTGCATCGCTCTTCTCTTCAAGGACTACCGACCGCTCGTCTTCTTTCTCGGGCTCGCGATTTTACTCGCGATGGCATCATTGTTGGTGGGGAGTGCTCCCATCCGGGACTACATCGAGACGGCCTACGTCCTGCATGTCCCGCGAGCGATCCTGGCGACGGGCTTGGCGATCCTCTCATTGACCGCGCTGACCGCAGGCTTGATTCTCGACACAGTCGTTCGGCTTCACGAAGAGACGGTTGAGTTCTGGAAGCAACAACTGGACCGCCGCCGATGAGTGGAGAGCGGGCCTTCGAGGCCCCTGACCTCATCGAAGTCATGGAAGAGGCGGTCAACTACAACCGCTTCCTGGTCGAGGAGCTGCTGTTGTGGAGTCGCGACATCGATGGGGTGCTCGATTTTGGGGCCGGAAATGGCCGGTTTGCCTCCGCTCTCCGTGAAGCGCGCGTCGACGTCCATGCGATCGAGCCCGATTCCGGCCTGCGTCACAAGATCGAAGCCAAGGGCATTCCCACCTACGAGAGTCTCGACCTGGTCGAAGATCAAAGGTTTCGGGGCGTTTACAACATCAACGTCCTAGAACATCTCGAGGACGATGCCAGCTTTCTGAGAGGCTTCTACCGCTGTTTGCAGCCGGGGGGTCGACTCTTCGTCTATGTTCCAGCATTCCAGGTTCTTTTCTCTGCGAACGATGAGCGCGTCGGCCACGTTAGGCGATACACCCGTTCAGTTCTCCTCCGTCGAATACGCGAAGCGGGATTTGTCGTGGAGCACGCTGGCTACGTCGATTGTCTAGGCTTCTTTGCCGGGCTCGCCTACCGCTATCTTGGCAACGAAGACGGCGGGCTCGATATGCGCGCCGTGCGAATTTATGACCGCGTGATTTTTCCAATGAGTCGATTCCTCGATCGCATTGCATGGCCTTTTTTTGGGAAGAACCTGCTCGTACGGGCCATCAGGCCTCCGGGCGGGGCCCTGGCGGACAGCCAATCCGGAGAAACCCGGACTGCGCCTGCCAAGAGCTGAGGGTCAATGCCTTGACGGAACCGAACGAAGGGGACCAGGCGGCAGCTCTCTCGTATGAGCAAACACAATGACCGTCGTCGAAATCATCTCTGCCGTTCGCAACGAAGAGAAGAGCCTTCCCTTCTTTGTCGAACGGGTTCGCGCGTTGGCTCTTCCCGAAGGTGTCCAACTCCGACTCACCTTCGTTGAAGATTCGAGCACGGACGGGACGCGCGCCATATTGCGAAATCTTGCCGCGGCGCATTCGGATGTTCGCTTTTACAGCCTCGAACAGGGATTCGGACAAGGGCCCGCCATTGTTTTCGGTCTGCTTCGGAGCACTGCCGATGCAGCGATCCTGATGGATGCCGACGGCAGCCATCCTCCCGACAAAATCCCGCAAATGATCGATCTTCATCTCCAAGGCGCCGGCATTGTCCAGTGCGTTCGCAGGACCCTGACCGACCGACGGGCCTATCGAAGGTGGGCGACAACGAGTTTTCAGACTCTCGCGAGCTGGATCGCGCAGGTCGATCTCGCGGAACAGAGCGTCTACTACCGCCTGGTTTCTCCGCGATATGCCCAAGAACTGGTATCGGATCCACGCTATTGGCGATTCCTGCGTTTCCCCCTTCCCAGCACACCAGGAGAACTCGCGAAACTGGAGATCGACACAGCAGAGCGGACGCATGACGAGAGCAAATATGGCCCGTCGCGTCTGCTCGGGCTCGCGATCGATGCGATCTTGTCGTTGGTGTCGCCGGCTCGGATGTGGGCCGGCGTAGGGATTGTCGTCGTTGGGGCCGTCGGATTCATTCGATTGGGCGCCTGGCCGATCGCAATTGTGCTGGCTTTGGCCGTTCTCGCGGCTGGCCGCCGGTATCAACAGTTGAGAAACCCGGATCTCCTCGAGCGAATGGTGGTTCGGGAGTCGAGGAATGTTCCGGAAGAACGGGCGCCGAACTGATCTATGTCCGCGTGCAGCTGAGAGCTCAGTCCCGCAGCGACGTGATTTCTCTACATTTGTTCGTCTAGATTCCGGCCGGTCTCGACATGGTCAAACTTGCCGAGCAGACGTCGGAAGGCGGAAACGTACTCGGATTTGGTCGCACTCCGTTCGCGAGCGCTGCGAGAAAATTTCAAGAAATCCTCGAGAGCAACCATATCGACTTCGCCGACCATTGAGCGGATGATCCCGACCATTTCGAATCGAGAGGTGTCGATCTCGTCGGATTCCGAATGAAATTCCTCGTAGGGTTTCTCGCCTGACGTCGACGAGGGAGCGAAATAACAGGGCCAGCGACCTTTGGGGACGAGTTCAGGGATGCGTTCCTTGGACTCGGTCTCAGATTCGCACTCGACGGCCTCATAACCGGCTTTTTCAAGTGTCGCGACTGCGATCTCCGGAAGGGATTTCTCGTGCAGTCCGCCGTGGAGCATCGGGAAGAACGTTTCCTTGTCTTTTCCCAGAATGCCCGCGAGCAGGCAGAGTTCGCCGGCCTCACGGTGAGACATGAAGAAGCGCCGGACTCCCCGGGGCGCCGCGATTGGCTGTCGCTTTTCGATTCGCTTCAGGAAGCCCTGCAGAAGACTGCCATCCGAATAGGCCACATTGGCGAAACGGGCTGTGCTGTAGGGATGCCTGTGGGAATGGTGGTGGAGGACGAGTTCCATCCCAACCTTGCTCGCGCCCATCAAGCTCGCAGGGGCGGTCGCTTTGTCGCTCGAGACCGAGAACAGATGTTGCAGATCGTAGGAAAGCGACGAGAGGAATTCGTCGAGGAAGAG
>JAQBEG010000491.1:0-3512 GCA_032123985.1 Deltaproteobacteria bacterium | reverse complement strand
CCGAAGGGGGAGGTGCCCGTCTTGATCGACGGTGACCTGGAAATTTTTGATTCCACTCAGATCTTCGAGTATCTGGAGGACATTCAGCCGATGCCACCCCTTTGGCCGGCGAATCCGAAAGACCGTGCTCGCGCGAGACTGCTGGAGCTCGAGAGCGATGAAGTCTTCTTCCCGAATGTGGTTTGCTGTATGCCCCGGCGCCGAGCGTTGGCTGGAGAGCAGATCTATTCGGAGTCGGTCGTCCGGATCCATCGCTATTTTGCAGAGATGGATCTGCTCCTCGCTGACGAGGAGTATCTCGTCTCGGATTTCAGTTATGCGGATATCGCGTTCTATGCTGCTCAGTTTTTTGCACGGTTCTTGGGACAGCCCCCGTCGCTCAAACTGCGGCATCTGGACCGCTGGCGCTCGAAGATGAACGGCCGCGAAAGCGTTCGGACGGTGATGGGCGAGATGTCCGGCTATCTCACAGCAAACGGAATCGAAGCTGCGATCTAGCCTTGTTGCCTAGGCTGGTTTCACCGCCTTCGATCTGCTTCCCACTCCAAGCCGTGCTTCTCTGCAAACTCGGTGCGCCACTGATCGTAGGGTTTGAAGCCGGCTCTCCCGCTGAACGCTGCCTCGGTCTGATTCCGGATCTCCTCATTGGAAGCGGAGAGGTCGAGTGGTTCGACGACTGGCTGTGGCACGTACCAAGGTGTGTGGACGAAGCACTCGATGCCGTTGCCCTCGGGGTCCGGGAAATACAGTGACCATTCGTTGCCGTGGCTGATAGGCATACGCGGCTCGATGCCTTCAGCCTCGACCGCGATCGCCAACGCCTTTAGATCTTCGAGCGAGTCCAGATGGAAGGAAATCTGATTGACGACGCGCGCGGTGCCGCCGCCGTCCTCGCGCCCCTCGACCAGGGCGAGCTGATGATGTTCGTTCGGATCGCGGCTGAGAAAGACGATCTTCGGCTGGCCTGGAAGTACTGCGAGTGTGCCGCGATCGGTCACGAAAAAGCCCATGAACTCGGTGTAGAAGGCTGTCATTCGTTCGATGTCGTGAACGTGGATGCCGAGGTGGCTGAAGCTGAGTCGGGGCGCGCGGGCCATGATGTTGTCTCCCGTCAGGACTATCTGTGGACTGATCGATTCTATCAGGCGCGTCGGACGCCGAAACCTTCGCTCGAGACCGATCGCAAGTGGCCGGACGAGGATTCTGCTGAATCATCGGTCTAGTGATGAACCGCGTGAAAATATGTCTCGCCATCGAGGCCAAGAGCCTCGATTCGATCCGGCCGTCGCGTCAGCGAACGCTCAGATGGCACGGCGTCTGCATCCCTGAACACAACGAGTGCACGGGGCTCCATCAATCGACCAAACAAGTAGATGGTGTGCAATCAGGAGGCCACGAACGATATGGGAATTACCGCCGCAGACTTGATGACCCGCCGGTTGGTCACTCTCACGCCAGAGATGACGCTCCACGAGATGGATACCGTCCTGATGAAGAGCGGCGTGAGCGGTGCGCCGGTCGTCGACCGGGGGCGGCTCGTTGGAGTCGCTTCGCAGGCGGATGTGATCCGAACGCTCTGGGAGGGGCAACACGAAGCCTTCAGTCTCCCATCCTACTATTCGAGTCCATTCCCGATTCCGATCACCGCCCTGCAATTCATCGCCAAGGACGCGCCACAGATCGGCGATCAACTCGTCGAGCACAGGGTTCGAGACGTCATGACGAGAGATCCGCTCGTTGCGCACCCCGAGGATCCGATCGAGGAAGTCGCGGATAGGCTGGTCCGCGATCAAATTCATCGCCTGCCGGTCACGGAGGCTGGCTCTGGAGAGTTGGTCGGAATCATAAGCACGCTCGACCTGGTGCGCGCGATCACGACATACGGATTGGTTTCGATTCCCTGAGCCGCTCCTCGGTCTGAGTTTGGATTCGTCAGCCAACACCAAGGAAATGAAAATCGAAAACATGACGAGAGCCGAGATGGGCAACAATTCTGCACAGCCTGTGCCCGAGCACTTCGACGTCGTGGTGGTCGGCGCCGGAATTTCCGGTGTGGGTGCCGCATATCATCTCTCCCAACAATGCCCGGAAAAGAGCTTCGTCGTCCTGGAAGGCTTGGAAAGTTTTGGCGGGACGTGGCTGATGCATCGCTATCCGGGCATTCGGTCGGACAGTGATCTCTACACCTTTGGCTATCGCTTCAAACCATGGACGGGCCCGCCGATCGCCACCGCTGAAGAAATCCTCACGTATATGGGCGAAGTCATCGACGAAAACGATCTCGGTGGGCATATCCGTTATAGACACAAGATCACTTCGGTGAGTTGGTCGAGCGAGGATAATCTCTGGTCGCTCGAGGGCACGCGGGCAGATACCGGTGACTCGATTCGTTTCAGCGCCAACTTTCTCTGGATGTGCCAGGGCTATTACCGCCATTCACAGGGCTACACGCCCGAGTGGGATGGAATGGAGGACTTCGGGGGCCAGATCGTGCATCCGCAGACCTGGCCCGAAGATCTGGACTACAAAGGCAAGGAAGTCATCGTGATCGGATCGGGCGCGACCGCAGCGACGCTCGTCCCCGCGATCGCAGGTGATTGCGGCCATGTCACGCTGCTGCAGCGTTCTCCTACGTATTTCATTCCGGGCCGCAATGAGAACGAGCTTGCAGACCTGCTCCGCGAGCTGGACATTGACGAAACCTGGATTCACGAGATCACGCGGAGGAAGATCCTGCAAGATCAGGCGGACATGACCCGCCGATCATTCGAAGAACCCGAAGTGGTCAAGGAAGAACTGCTCGAAGGCGTTCGCGCCTATCTGGGTCCCGATTTCGACATCGAGAAACATTTTACGCCGACATATCGGCCTTGGAGGCAACGCATCGCCTTCGTTCCGGACGGCGACATTTTCCAAGGCATTACCTCAGGCAAAGCATCGATCGTGACCGACGAAATCGAGAAGTTCACGGAAAAGGGCATTAAGCTGAAGTCAGGCGTGGAGCTTGCCGCCGATATCATCGTAACCGCTACGGGCTTCAATCTAAGCGTACTTGGCGACATTGATTTCGTCGTTGACGACAAACCCGTCGACTTCTCGGAAACGGTCACCTACCGGGGAATGATGTTCACAGGCGTGCCCAACATGCTGTGGATCTTCGGGTATTTTCGAGCCAGTTGGACGTTGCGTGTCGACTTGCTCGGAGATTTCGTGTGTCGCCTTCTCAATCACATGAAGCAGAAGGGCGCGAAGAAGGTTACGCCGAGGCTCCGACCGGAGGACAAGGATATGCCCTTGCTGCCCTGGATGGATCCGGAGAATTTCAATCCCGGCTACCTCATGCGAAGTATGAATCTGCTCCCGAAGCGAGGCGACAAGCCCGAATGGCAGCATACTCAGGACTACTGGGCCGAAAAGAAACAGATTCCCGAGATCGACCTCGAGGACGTGTGTTCGACTACGAGTGAGGCGGCCGCCGACGGTTCGATCGGCGCTATCTTCAATGAGATGTC
>JAQBEG010000490.1:0-2636 GCA_032123985.1 Deltaproteobacteria bacterium | reverse complement strand
CAGACTCGCGTCGACGAGCAGCGCAGCGCTCTCGAAAGCAACGTCGCGACTCTGCGCACCAGCCAGGAACAGCTGGCGATGGCGCAGAGGCTGGCCCACATCGGTAGCTGGCAGGTCGATCTCCAGACGGGAGAGTTCCGCGGCTCAGACGAGCTCTTTGCAATTCTCGGAAGGCCTCCTGAGGACAAATCCGTCGGCGCCTCTTACCTCAGCATGATTCATCCTGAAGATCGTGATGACCTGAATGATGCTCTCCGCAACTGCGTCGAATTCGATTCGATGCTTCGCTGCGATTGCCGGATCTCGCTGCCGGATGGAACGCAGCGGATCGTGCATCTCCAGGCCCGTGTTCGGCGCGACGAGGAGGGTCACAAACAGCTGCTCGAAGGCACCGTTCAGGACATCACCGAACGCAAGCGCGCCGAAGAACAGATCAGCTACCTCGCCTATCACGACAATCTGACCGGCCTCGGTAATCGGCTCCTCTGCAAGGAACGGCTCGCGCTGCAAATCACTCAGGCGCGCCGCGACGAGTCGACAATCGGCGTGCTCTTCCTGGATCTCGATCGCTTCAAGCGCATCAACGATACGCTCGGCCATTCCGCGGGAGACGAGTTGCTGAAGGGTGTTGCGGATCGGCTCGCGGCCAGCGTCCGCGAAAACGACTTCATCTCCCGTCGCGAGGCGATGAGCTCCATTTCACGGTTGGGTGGCGATGAATTTACGATCGTCCTTTCGCATGTTGGCGACGTGCAGGATCTCGCGCGGGTCGCCCGCCGGATCCTCGTCGCGCTCGCTCGCCCGTTCACGCTCGGCGGCCACGAGGTCGTGATCAGCGGCAGCATCGGCATCACGGCCTTCCCGTTCGACGGTGACGATGTCGAAGCGCTTCTGCGAAACGCCGACACCGCGATGTACCACGCGAAGGAACAGGGTCGGAACAATTATCAGTTCTACACCGATTCGATGAACGAAACAGCGATGCGGCGACTTATTCTCGAAGGCCGCCTGCGTCAGGCGCTCGAGCGCGAGGAATTCGAGCTGCACTACCAGCCCAAGGTCGCGATGCCGGGCGGTGAGATCATCGGAGTCGAAGCGTTGGTGCGTTGGCGAGACCCGCAAGCCGGTCTCATGTCACCGGCTGAATTCATTCCGATCGCTGAGGAATCGGGACTGATCGTGCCGCTTGGCGATTGGGTGCTCGGCGAAGCCTGCCGTCAGATCGTCGCTTTGCGTGAATCAGGCCAGCGGCTATCCGTGGCCGTCAATCTCTCGACACAGCAATTCCGCAGCGCCTCGCTGTGCGAGCGGGTGATCGAGATCCTGGAAGAGAGCGGGGCCGATCCGATTCTGCTCGAACTCGAGATCACGGAGAGCATCCTGATGCACAATCAAGAGGCGGTGATCCGGGAACTCGAGGTGCTTCGCGAGCGCGGAATACGGATCTCGGTCGACGACTTCGGAACCGGCTATTCGTCGCTCGGCTACTTGCAGCGACTTCCGGTCGATAGCCTGAAGATCGACCGCTCGTTCATCATCGACATGGCCACGAGCAACGGCGATGCGGCTCTCACGCGTTCGATCATCGCGATGAGCAAGGCGCTCGGACTCACTGTCATTGCCGAAGGCGTGGAGACGGAGGCGCAGCGCGATCTGTTGATCGAGTGGGGTTGCGACCAGATCCAGGGCTACCTCTACGGGCGGCCGATGCCGGCGGACGCGCTGATGGAGCACCTCAAAAACGCTGCACGCATGTCGCCGACTCTGATGAGCTAGCGCTCCCCGAGAAGATCGACGACCACCCGCGACGGCTTTCCGGGCGCGACGACCAGCTCCTGCTTCGTTGGCGGCAAGCGAGGACTCCAGGTTCGAAGCCAGTAGCGCCCCGGCGCCACATCGCGAATCGAAAAGCGACCCGCTTTGGTGACCGCGTCGAAATGCCGCGTGGGCACGACCAGGATCTTTCCATTCATCGATTCGTGGATGGAACAGTATAGGTTGATCAGGCCCGCATGGTCGAACACCAGTCGCCGCGAGGTACCGGAGGCGTAGACCCCGAGATCGAATTCATTCGGCATCGAATACGAAAACACGTTGTGGTAGATCCCGTCAGCATTGGGCATTTCGACTGGCTGGCCCACCACGACGACCGCGAAATTCGGAACGAACGTCGCGTTGCGTTGGGTGATCACGACCGCCGGAAGTGGATCGCCCGCAGACCTCGACTGGCGCTCGTCGATCGGTTCGAGAAGTACGATGACAGGCAAAACCGCGGCGAGTTCCGCACCCGCAAGACCGAGTTGGACCGCGCCTCCAACATCGACCGTGGCGTCAGCCACGGCGGCCGATGCACAAACCCCCGCCAGCATTAGCGCGAGCCAGCTCTGTCGCCAGCGCAACGGAAGACACATCAGAAGGCGACCCCGACCTCGACCGCCCACGAATCGGCGCTCCGGGCTTTGCGCGAGATCGAGCGCGGGACGCCGTTCACGAGATCGATGTCGGTGTGGCTGTACTCGGTACGCAGCGTAACACCCCGCAACATCTGCCATCCGGCAACCGCCGAGTAGGCGTTGATCGCCTCCATGTTGTAACCGAGCTTGTTTTGGTAGCGGGAGTCGAGCAGATAGCCCTCG
>JAQBEG010000489.1:0-2544 GCA_032123985.1 Deltaproteobacteria bacterium | reverse complement strand
GGATGAAGACCCGGACGTTCGCAAGCTGGTCGTCGATACGCTCGCCGGAATTACGGATCCCCGGACGACGGGTGCGCTGATCAGTCGAAGGCGCGATCCGGATGCCAATGTCAGGGCGGCGGTGGCGGACGCACTGGGCGCGGTGGGCGGAGAAGATTCGGCGCAGGCGCTTCGGGAAATGGCGGTCGCGGAAGACGAGGATCAGCTGGTTCGGTTCTCGGCACTTCACGGCTTGGCGCTCCTCGACGTACCGGTTCGGGCACGCGATCTCAGCTCGGTTCTTCGAGATCCGGTCCTTCGCCCGGCCGCTCTTGCGTTGCTCGGCCGGGTCGAGGGTGACGAAGAGGCTGTTGTGGTCCTTCTCAAGGCGCTGAGCTCTCATGCGCGCGCCGTGCGTGAAGCGGCCATCGGTTCGCTGTTGCGCGCATTTTCGACCGTCGACGGTGCTAGAGCCGACCGACTGTCCGCGCAGATTCGGGAAGCGACCCAGGCCTCCCCGTTCATCGTCGGGAGCGCCGTAGATCGATTGAACGACGCGAATCTACAGACGCGCTTGATGCTCGCTCAGTTTCTGGGTCTCGTACAGGCCGAAGAGGCTGTCGTGCCGATCCTGCTCGCAGCGCAAGACGAAGCGCTCGCGGAGATCGCCCTGACGAATCTCGAAGCTCTGGGAGACATCGCAGAGTCGGCGATCGATGCCGCCTGGAACGAGCTCGATGAGAACGCCCGACGGGACGCTTGCCGGCTCTTCGCCCGAATGTCGGGCAGTGCCAGTGCCGGCCGTCTTCTTGCGGCTCTGGGCGATTCATCGCCGGAGCTTCGATGTGTCGCCGCTGAATCGATCGGGAAGCGTGGTTTGGTCGATGCGCTCCCGCTCTTGATTCGAGGGCTCGAGCGCGCGGCCGAAGACGACGATTACGAGCGAGAAGAGGAAGCGGCTCGATTCACCCAGTCGCTCGTCGATCTGGTTCGACCGGCCTCCGAGTCCGACGCTGATGTCGTCGAGTCCGTTGTCTCGATGCTGACGGAGCGACTCGAAGGGGCTGCCGAAACCGTTCGCATCGCGATTGCAACGGTGATCGGCCGGATCGGACGCCGGCAAGACGCACGGGTTATCGAATTCCTGCTCAAGGATCCAAGTTCGCTCGTTCGCCGCGCCGCGGTGGAGGCTTTTGCTCACCTCGAACCGGGAGTTCCTGCCGAGTCACTTCGGCTGGCCCTCGCAGATGAGTCTTCCGTGGTCAGGATCGCGGCGGCGGGAGCTCTCGGCGCGACCGGGAACGAAGACGTCATCGAGATTCTGAAATACCTCGCCGACGATGCAGACCCGAATGTCCGTGCGGCCGCGCTCCGCGCGATCGGGGTCGGTTTCGCAACGTGCGAAGGTGAAGTCGGACGCTCGGAGGTCGTCGGCGTGATCCAATCTGCGCTCGCAGACGAAGCGGCCGTCGCTCTCGCGGCCGTCGCAGCCCTACGCAATCTCGATCGGGGTGCGTCCGAGTATCTGCTCCCGGTGCTTGCGCGGCCGGAACCGGAGGTCGTTCAGGAGGCGGTCCGCTGCATCGGCGAAAAGGGCGACGCCGACGCATGCGCTGCATTGTTGCCGCTCGTATCTCACCCCGATTGGACGGTCCGATCCGAGGCGATTCAGGTGTTGGCGGACCGTGGTATCGCGAAGGCGGTACCTGCCATCCTGCGCCGACTCGAAACAGAGCAAGACGACTTCGTGCGAGATGCGATGTTGCGTGCGCTAGACCGGCTCGGGGGCTGATCGGGTATGACCGCCGGCGTTTTTCAGAACGAGCCGCAGTTGTCGGACGCGGAATTCCGCATGTTCTCCGATCTGTTGCGAAAGCACTCCGGGCTCCACTTCGGTCTGGATTCCCGATTTCTGCTCGAGAAGAGATTGGCGCGGCGGCTCCGAGCGCTCGAGATGACCAGCTTCGCGGCTTACCACTACCGGATCCGCAGCGCCTCTCCTCGTGATGAGGAGTTCGCAAACCTGATCGACGAACTGACGACGAACGAAACCTATTTCTTTCGAGAGCGCAGTCAATTGCGCGCGCTCATCCTTGAAATCTTCCAGGAGCTCCAGGTTGCCCGGCAAGGCGTTCGCCGAGCGCCGATTTCCGTCTGGTCTGCGGGCTGTTCGAGCGGAGAAGAGCCCTACAGCATCGTCATCCTGGCGCGCGAGGCGGGGATGATTCCCGGGAAGGACATTCACGTCTACGCATCCGACATCTCCCGACGGATGCTTCGGAAGGCACGGCAGGGTATCTATCGCGAGGCTTCCTTCAGAGAAACCGAGGCTCCGCTCCGGCGAAAATACTTCACGGAAAAAGACGGGCTCTGGCGTGTATCGGACGAAATCAAGAAGCACGTCGACTTCATCCATCTGAACCTGTTCGAACGATCAAAGATCTCTCTGTTGGGTTCGATGGACGTGATTCTGTGTCGGAACGTGATCATCTATTTCAACCGCGAGAGCAAGCGGGAAGTGATCCAGACTTTCCACGACAAGCTCAAGCCCGGCGGTCATCTCCT
>JAQBEG010000488.1:0-7193 GCA_032123985.1 Deltaproteobacteria bacterium | reverse complement strand
GAGATTCGATCTTCAGAATGGCGAGAAATGGGCCCTCGACGAAAAAGTCCGGCATCCGTAGTCGCCCCGACTCCACCCGGACATCGAGGCTGACCGACTCAGGCGATGCCACCTCGCCAACGACTCGAACATTTCCGGTTGCCAAACCCGCCAGCTCCATCTGGGGATCGGGCAGGAAGTGTTTCGCGAGTTCGAGGTCGAGCGCCTGGATCTCCGCGCCCACTTCTCGCACACCGCCGAGAGTCAGCTCTCCGGTGATCACCGCTTTTCCACTGCTCGCGAGATCCAGATCCGCGACGAACGCGGCAGCCTCGCCCTGGGCGGGGCGCACCTGCAACGTCAATCCACCCTCGAGATCGAATCCATCAGCCTCGATGGCCAGTTCGTCGATCCGGAGATCGACGTCATAGAGCCCCGTCGAGCGCACGCTGCCGGTGGTATCGATGTACGCGGCATGGTTTGAGCCAAGATCGATCTGGGCAGCTAGTTTGATCGCCAAAGGCTCGCCTGGCGAGACGCCCTCCGCCTCGAACTCCAACTTTTCGAATCGCCATTCGACCGTTCGCGTCAAGATGAGATCGACGCCGCGCAGAATCAGGGAGTCGATCTCGAAGCGTCCAACAAAAATCGGAAACAGCGCTAGTCGTAGATCCGCGGATTCGGCGGCCATGCGCGCTTCATCCGGGTTGCCTGTCCTTGCTGTGAGGGCAGGTGATTCGATCAAGAGGCGCGGAGGCAGCAGCCTCGCCTCGATGCTCTGCCACTCGACAGACGCCCCGTACGTTTCTGTTACATGGTCATTGAGCGCGCTCCGAAATTCGTCACTGCTGATGAGTCGAGGGAGCGCCAGAGCAAGGACGCCTATCAAGAGTACAAGGCATGCCATGAACACGAGAACGATTCTTAGAATAATTCTCTGCATGGCCGGCGTCAGCGACGAATCCTCTCCGCCAATGCTTTGCGAACCTGACCCGGTTCCGCTTTCCCTTGACTCGCCTTCATGACCTGTCCCATCAGGAAGTTGAGTGGCTTGTCATCTCCGCCTCGCACTTGTGCAACGACGTCCGGGTGAGCCGCGATCACGTCTTCGACGAAGCCATCGATGGCACCCGCGTCTGAAACCGCCTCGAGACCTCGCTGCAGCATGAGCGCCTCGGGGTCGCCGCCTTCCGACACGAGATCAGGGAAGAGCTGGGCCGCATTTCGCGCTGTCAATCTTCCATCTTCTACCAGGCAGATCAGTGAAGCGAGGATGGCAGGCGTGATCGCCACATCCTGCAGTTCGACTTCGCGCTCGTTCAATTCACGCAACAGGTCTCGAGTCATCCAATTCGCGGCGGCCTTCGGCGCGTCGCATGCCTTCGTCGTCTGCTCGAAGAACTCCGCCAACCTTCGACTCGCAGTCAACACGCCAGCATCGTACGACGAAAGCGCGTACTCGGATTGAAAACGAGCCCGCTTTTCCTCGGGTAGTTCCGGCATCTCTGCCCGAACCGCCTCGATGTGCGCTGGGTCGATCCGCAGGGGAATCAAATCCGGATCCGGGAAGTAGCGATAGTCGTCGGAATTTTCCTTCAGCCGCTGAACGCTCGTACGCCGCCGCGACGGGTCGTAGCCCATCGTTGCCTGTACGACTTCGCCGCCATCCGCGATCAATTCGACCTGCCGCAGGGCCTCGGCTTCGATTGCATCCTCGACATTCGAAAAAGAGTTCAGATTCTTGACCTCGGTCCGGGTACCGAGTTCCGTAGACCCGCAAGGCCTAATCGAAACATTGGCATCGCAGCGAAACTGGCCTTTTTCCATATCCGCGTCCGAAACGCCGATGTACCGAAGAATCGATCGAAGCGCACGAAGATAGGCCGTCGCTTCCTGCGCGGTGCGAATGTCGGGCTCCGACACTATCTCCAGTAGCGGGACGCCGGCACGATTGAGATCGATGCATGAGTCGTCACTGCCGGCAATCGCGACATCGTGAATCGATTTACCGGCGTCCTCTTCGAGGTGTGCGCGGGTGATCCCAATGCGTCTGGTTGCGCCGGTTTTCCCGCCGTCCTCTTCCGTTTCGATATCGATCCAACCACCCGAGACGATCGGATCTTCGAATTGCGAAATTTGGTAGCCCTTTGGTAGATCAGGGTAGAAATAGTTCTTCCGTGCGAAGACGGAATGCGGATTCACCGTCGCATGGATGGCGAGACCCAGACGAATCGCAAGGTCGACGACACGTTCGTTCAAGACTGGCAGCACACCCGGCAACGCGAGATCGATCAGATGCACCGAATGATTTGGGGGCGCACCGTATGTAACAGGCGCCGGGCTAAAGAGCTTCGTGGCCGTCTTGAGATGCGTATGCACTTCGAGTCCGATCACCATCTCGTACCGATCCGTCCAGTCCGCCATCAGTTTCGCGCCGGCGACAAACGGTGATGTTCTGTGCGCCGCTCGAAGGCCTCTCCGATGCGGAGAATCGTAGATTCATCGAGCGGTTTGCCTAGCAGCTGAAGCCCAACTGGCATCCCGTCAGACAAACCACATGGCATCGAAAGGGCCGGCAGACCCGCCAGATTCGCCGAAACCGTATAGACATCCGACAGGTACATAGAGAGCGGATCGTCGCTCTTGGCACCCAGCTTGAAAGCCGTCTCCGGCGTCGTCGGTGTCAGGATCGCATCACAAGTCTCGAAGGCGTCTTCGAAATCCCGGCGAATCAACGTTCGAACGCGCTGTGCCTTCACATAATAGGCATCGTAGTAACCGGCCGAGAGGACATAGGTCCCAAGCAAAATTCGCCGCTTCACTTCGGCACTAAAGCCCTCGGAGCGTGAGCGCTGATAGAGGTCCGTGAGATCCGTAGGTCGCTCTGCACGCCGGCCATATCGCACACCATCGAAGCGTGCGAGATTGCTCGATGCTTCGGCCGTTGCGATCACATAGTAGGTCGCAATCGTAAAGGCCGTATGTGGAAGCGAAATTTCCTTGAAGCGAACGCCCGCATCTTCGAGCACCGCGATCGCGTCCCGAACACGAGCGAGGACTCCGGGTTCCACGCCTTCCTCGACGAAGTATTCCCGCGGTAGGCCAACAACGAATCCCGTTGCATCCCCATCCAGTCGGTCGCGCAGCGGCGACATCGATTGTGGCACCGAAGTCGAATCGCGTTCGTCGTGTCCCGCGATCGTCTCGAGTGCGATCGCACAATCCATTATGCTTCGTCCAAATGGTCCGATCTGATCGAGAGACGACGCATAGGCGACGAGTCCCCAACGAGAAACCCGTCCATAGGTCGGCTTGAGCCCCACGACCCCACAAAAACTCGCCGGCTGGCGAATCGAACCGCCGGTATCGCTCCCAAAGGCCAACGGAACCAAACCAGCCGCGACCGACGCGGCACTACCACCAGAGCTCCCGCCGCAGGTCCGATTCTCGTCCCAAGGATTATGACTCGGACCATAGATCGAATTTTCGGTCGACGAGCCCATCGCATACTCATCCATGTTCGTGCGGCCGACGATAACCGCGCCCGCCGCGCGTAACCGTTCCGTCACCGCGGCGTCGTAGGGCGAAATGAAGTTCTCGAGAATCCGTGATGCGCAGGTCGCCGGCTCGCCCGCCTGGACGATGTTGTCCTTCAGCAGAACCGGAATGCCATCAAGCACAGACAACGGCTTGCCCTGGACGATTCGCTGACTGGAGGATTCCGCCTCGGCGAGCGCCGCATCATCGCGACGCGATACGACCGCAGCGAGACTCGCGCGGGCGGTAATCTGGTCGAGACTCTCCTGCACTAGATCCGAGGCGCTGACATCGCCGCGATCGAGGGCCTCTCGTTGATCCGAGAGGCCGCTCGCAAGAAGCGAATCGGCCTTTCCCATCGCTTCAGCCCTCCTCCTCGAGCACCTTTGGAACGAGGAAGGCAGTGCCGGAGTGTGCCGGCGCGTTGGCAATGACGAGTTCTGGATCGAGCGGTGCCTGCGGCTCGTCAGGACGGAACGGCGTCGCCAGCTCGAAACCGTGAGCTGTCGGCTCGACGCCCTGCGTGTCGAGGCGATCGAGGGCGGCCACGTAATCGAGCATCTGCTCCAGATCACGGGTCATCGACGCGATCTCCGCCTCTGAGAGCGCCAGACGAGCCAGCACGGCGACATGCGCCAAATCGGCAGCTTCGATGGGAGGCATCGGGCGACCTTAGCACGCGCCCCGACACCGCTCGAACGTTGCGCCGACCCGAGGTGAAAGGTAGCGTGGCCGCGCCATATGACTGAACTCTCTGAACTTTTTGCCGATGTCGCCCCCGATATTCAACAATCCATCCGTGAACTCGGCTGGCATACGCCGACGCCGGTCCAGACCGCGGCGATCCCGAAAATGCGCGCCGGAGGGGACCTCATCGTCCAGGCGCAAACCGGAAGCGGGAAGACCGGCGCCTTCGGAATCCCGCTGGTCGAGGCGGTCGACACGACACTCCCCCAGACCCAGGCGATCGTACTTCTCCCGACTCGGGAACTCGCAAACCAGGTCGCCAAGGAACTCGAATTACTCGGTCAGCACCGAGGCGTTCGCACGCTCGCGATCTATGGCGGCATCGCATACGGCCCTCAGCTCGAGGGTCTGGAGAAGGGCGCCCACATTGTCGTCGGCACGCCCGGCCGGATCCTCGATCATCTAAAGAGTGGCAAGATGGATCTCAGCAACACGAAGGTCTTCGTGCTCGACGAAGCCGATGAGATGCTTTCGCTCGGCTTCTGGCCGGACATGAAGGAAATCGCAAGCTACCTGCCTCGCAAGCGGCAGTCGCATCTCTTCTCGGCGACGATGCCCGAACGAGTTCGCTCGCTGTCACGATTCTTCCTGAACGATCCCGAAGATGTAGAAATCGCGGGCGACCAGGGCTCGCCTCAGCTGATCGAACATTACTATTATGTCTGCGCAGCATCCGAGAAGGAGGCAATCCTTGCCCGCATTCTCGAATACGAAGACCCCGATAGCGCGATCATCTTCTGCAACACCAAAGCGGATGTCCGATTCATCACCGCGTATCTCGCCAAGCGCGACTTCAACATTGACCAGATCTCGGGTGATCTCGCACAATCCGCGCGCGAAAAGGCGATCGCAAAGATCAAGGCTGGAAAGCTCCGTTTCCTCGTCGCCACAGACGTCGCCGCCCGCGGTATCGACATCAGCGACCTCGCCTATGTGATCAACTACACCACGTCGGATTCACCCGAAGTCTATGTTCATCGCACAGGTCGAACCGGTCGCGCTGGGAAATCCGGCGTCGCTGTTTCCCTGGTATCGGGTCTCGACATCGGCAACTTCAAGCATATGCAGATCGTCATCGGCATCAAGATCGCCGAGAAGAAGGTACCGACCGAACGCGATCTCGCGCGTCGTGCCAAGAAGCGCGCGCTGGGGAACGTCGAGGACGAGACCGACGCGCTCAAGCAGAAGGCGCGGAAGGATCTCGAATCGCTATCGGCGGACGATGCTGAGGCCAAGACAGACCGACTTCTACCCTTTGTCACGCAGCTCGCCACCAGCGATGAGGGCCGCCGCGAACTCGCCGGAATTTGCGCGGCCTACCAGCTCGATCGAAAAGAGCCCGTAGCCAGTCCGCCCTCGGCGAAAGAAGTGTTGGACTCGACTGGTGATGTCCTGGCGGTCGATGCCTCCAATGCCTCCAATGCCTCCAATGCCTCCGATCCCGCCGACGCGACCGACGACGAACGCGCTGACGAAACGCCCGCGGACGCGAGTGCACGGCGGCGACGCAGAGGAAGTAGGAATTCTGGCGGCTCCCGTTCGGGAGGCGCTGGCAATCGCGACTCGAGCGGCGGATCACGCGGAAGCAGTCGTGGCGGTGGCGACTCTCGTCGACGCTGATCACTCAGCCTCCAACGCCTCCAACGCCTCCAACGCCTCCACAACGAACCGGTCAGTCCATCAGACCGATCTCGATCGCGGTCCCTGCCGCATCGAGCTGCAGTCGGCCCGTCGTTGGGTCGAGCCAGACGCGGTCCCGGTCTGTCAGGCCAACTGCAGGAGCGCTTTCGTCACCGACCGACTCGGGCAGATCGCCACCTTCCAGGTAGAGTTCGCCTTCGCCCGATTGCACTCGCCGCTCGCGACCGCTCGCGACGACCGTTGCGACCGCCCCACTCGAATCCGCCAGCACGAAGGACTGTTCGCCTTCGACAGGGCGCTTGCGACACCAGTCGAGAGCGCCCTGCACATCCTTAAAACGCTGCAGACATTCCTGCACGAGCAACAACGAAGGTGGCCAGCCATCGCGACCGGGTGTTCCCCAGAGTAGCGGCCCTGCAACGACCGCCAGTCCGCCCACATTGACGCCAGCCACTGCACTCACGAGCCATGGCAATCCAACTTCAACGGATCGAAAACCAACCGCGGGACGACTCTCGCGGACGATCCAACCCATTTCCCCTTCGCTTGCACTCGGCAGGCTACGTTCGAGTAGAGCGCGCTTGTCCTCGCCGCTACCGCCCACGGTTCGCGCGCGCACGGATGCGCGGCGTGAGAGGAGCCCGCCCTCCGCACCACCCGCGCGAACCCGCAGATGAAGATCGAGTACGGAATCGGTCGGTACACCGGCTGCATACGCCAGGCCTTCGAGGCGCTCGGATTGATGAGCAAAATGTCGAAAGAACTCTCGACCGGCCCCGCCCCCGCGAAGCGGTCCGGAGGCGAGCGGTCTCAGCGTCGGAATACGAGAACGCGTGAGTGGCAACCCGGCGCGGGCGATCTCCGCTCGGATCGCCGCTCGGGCGGCAGCACCCTGCGCCATTCCCATGTCTCGCGGATGCCCCGCACATTCGACCGTGGTCCACATATCAATATTTCCGTGCCCTACACAGAGCGAAAAACACCGTGACGGGCGTTGAGGGGAATTCGGCCTAGCGAATCGGCTCGCGATGGATTTGCAGAACTTCGTTCAAGGAGCCCATTCTGTAGCCTTCGAGATCGAGCGCGACATAACGAAAGCCGAGCGGCTTGATGGCGCGGACTATGCGATCCGCCATCTCTTTCTCGAGCGCGCGCGGCAGCTCCACGGGATCGATCTCGACGCGGGCAAGCTCACCGTGATGTCGCAGGCGCACTTGCCTGAATCCCAGTGACCGCAGAATCTCCTCACCCTTCTCGACCTGGCCGAGGCGTTCGATCGTCACCTCGGT
>JAQBEG010000487.1:0-2795 GCA_032123985.1 Deltaproteobacteria bacterium | reverse complement strand
CGCTCCGCTCGCATCGATCAAGGCGGCAACGTCCTCGAGTAGATGATCGCGATGGTAGTAGGCCCTGTTCTTCGGGCGCGGCCGCGTGTTTCCGTAACCGCGCTGATTGGGCGCCCAAACGCGATAGCCGAGCCGGGCCAGCAGCGGCATTTGCAGGCGCCACGAATGGGCGTGCTCGGGAAAGCCGTGCAGACAAAGCGCAAGGCGCGAGCTCTCGGGGTCACCCGCGCAAAACACTTCGAACTTCAGGTCGCCTGCGGGAATGATCTCTCGGTGAATATTCTCGTCGAACATCAGAACCTCATATCGGGTATCCGATCGATTGACGCGGATCGATACCCGGTCAGGACTCGATCGTCACGGGAACGCCATTGAGGATGGCGTTGCCCGAGAGTGGGTCGAGCTCCTGGTCGTCAGTGAGGGCATTGGCGTTGACACCGGCTTGGAGCGCCGACGCGACGCCGAGTCGAGTCCCGGACCGACCGTGTCCGAATCCGTGTGGAAGACAGACGACGCCCGGCATGACGCTGTCGGATACTTCGATGGGGACCCTGACTTTTCCCGTTCGCGAGCGCAGCGTCGCTGTATCTCCCGTCGCGAGACCATGCCGCCCCGCCTCGGCCGGATGAACGAGCAGCACGCAGCGCGGACGACCCTTGGCCAGCGCGTGAACATTGTGCATCCACGAATTGTTCGATCGAACCTCGCGACGACCGATCAGCACGAGCGATGGCGGCGCATCATCGATCGCGGCAACGAGTCGATCGAGATCGGCTGTGATTCGCGGCGGTGCCAATTCGATCTTCCCCGACGGCGTTCGCAGCACGTCTGGAACTCGCGGCTCGAGCGCGCCGAAGTCGCTTCCGTGTGGATCGAGATCTGCCAGCGACGTTGCGTAGGGACCGCTGCGCAGCAGTAGATCAAAGAGACGCATCGGTCCGGGTTCGAGGCCCACGAGTTCGACCGCATCCCCTTCCACACCCGCCGCCGCCGCAAGACCGCGACACAACATCTCGTCGAGCGCTGCCGGTTCGGCCCCCGCCAGTCGTGCACTGAGTTCTAGCAAGACTTGCCAGGGATGACGCAGCTCGGGATCCGGCTCGACCGCGGCGGGGCTCCAGTGCGCACCGTTGCGTACTGCCATCGGATAGAAGAACACGTCCGCATTCGGGCGCTCTATTGGACTCGTCGACGGCAGGACGACGTCTGCGTGGCGTGACGTCTCGTTCAGGTATAGATCGTGACACACGAGAAAGTCGAGCGAGTCCAAGGCGGCGGCGAGCCGCTCACCGTTCGGCGTCGACAACACCGGATTCCCCATGTGCACGTAGAGCCCGCGAATCCGTTCTTCTCCGATTCCCTCGATCTCCTCGGCAAGCGCCGCGGCCGGGACCTGGCCGCCGACTTCGGGGAGACTACGCACACGCGTATGCCAACGACCATATGGATCCGCGTCTCCTGCCACTCGCGGCGCACTCGGAAACGGCGCAGCTGAGTTTGCGAACATCGCGCCGCCGACGCGGTCGAGGTTCCCACTCACGACGTTCAAGACATCGACAGCCCAGCTCGCGAGCGTGCCAAAGCGCTGGGTACAGGTGCCGAGTCGCCCGTAGCACGCGGCACGTGGCGCGGCGGAAAATTCTCGAGCCAGGGCTCGAATCGCATCTGCGCCGATCCCTGCAAATGGAGCAACTCGTTCAGGAGAGAACTCCGCAACACTCGCTTCGACCTCGTCGAGACCCCGAATCCAAGGCGCGAGCCGACCCGGCGAAGCGAGCCCCTCTCGAAACAAGACGTGGACCATCGCAAGTAAAAGGGCAGCGTCCGCGCCGGGCCGAATGAAATGGTGTTCGTCCGCGAGTTCGGCCGTCTCGGTGCGTCGTGGATCGATGATGACGACCTTCCCGCCGCGGTCACGAATCGCTTTGAGTCGTGCGCGGAGATTCGGCGCGGTCAGGAGACTTCCGTTCGATACGGCCGGGTTTGCGCCCAACACGAGCAGAAAATCGGTGCGGTCGATGTCCGGTACCGGAATGATGTATTCCCCACCGAACATTTCGTTACATGCGAGATTTTTCGGAATCTGATCACAACTCGCGGCCGAAAACGTCCACCTGGAACCTGCCGCTCCCGAAAACAAAGGGAGATAGAGCAGCGATCCGAGATCGTGCGCCGTAGGATTCCCGACGTAGGTTGCCAAGGCGTCTCCACCATGATCGTCGCGGACGCGAGCCAAACCCTCCGCCGCCCTCGCGAGCGCGACGTCCCACTCGACTTCGCGAAATTCGCCGTCCTCGCCGCGAACCAGCGGCCTGCGCAAGCGATCCGGGTCCTCGTGAAGGCCCTTCAGCCCATAGGCCTTGGGACACAAATAGCCCCGGCTATGGGGGTCGAGTTCATCACCGCGGATCGAGACGACTTCGTCGTTGCGATCCGTTTCAATCGTAATGCCGCAATGCGCCTCACAAAGCGGACACGTTCGGTGGGTCGTCGGCAATGAACAATGCTCCGATGCTAGTCGCTCAGACCTGACGCAGAAACTCCGACAGCCCATAACCCTTGCGGTCATCGAGCGTCCATTCCGTCATGCCCTCGCCGATGTGGGTCGTCAATCCTTCGCGGCGGTTGCGCAGTGGAATGAATCCCCGCACGTCTCCGCTGATCTCGAGCGTCTCGCCTTCCTTCGTCTCGATCTTGGCGACGAGCGATCGATGATAGAGTCCATTGTCTTCGTAGTCGGCATCGATCGTCACGTGCTTGATCGGAATAAGGACGCCGTCTCGAATGATTACGCC
>JAQBEG010000486.1:0-2912 GCA_032123985.1 Deltaproteobacteria bacterium | reverse complement strand
GCGCTGAATGCCTGGATTAGGACGCGAGCAGTGTTCGCGGGAATCGAGATCCTCACGACCTACTCGGTCGACGAGACGACCCTGACCGCGCTGATGATTTCGGTCCGGGCGCGTCGCGCGAGTGAGGGTGACGCACTCTTTTCGATCGGATCCGTCGTTCTGCACCCAACCGGCCAAACGCCTCCCTTCTCCCTTCTGCGCGCGGCTCTCGAGAAATCGCACGGCTTCGAGTACCCCGCATCCGATCGCCGCTCGGCTGTGTCGCTACTCAATTCGCTGATCTCATCGGATCTGACGGTCCTGGTCGGCGGGGATGAGATGCCACCCATCAGCTATGGCGTCGAGCACCTCTCGACGACGCTCAGCGAGGCGGACCAACTCGACCCGCTGCCGTCCTTCAGCGTCACAGGGCTCCATTTCACTTCTCTCAACTCCATGACACGCCCTTTCTGGTTCGGAGAGAACGACGACACGCCGGGCCTTCTGCAACTCATCCAAATTCCCTTCATGGACGTCGAACCCGAGACCGAATTTTCGAGCGATTCGCGAATCTGGATCGGAGCCCGCGCAGACGTCGCGTCGATTACAGACCAGATATGGACTGCGGCACCACTGATTCGCGGTTCGATCAACGATGCCAATGCGCGGCTCCACATCAATCTTGTCTCCGGTGCGCCCGTCACCGAGATTCGACCGGACGCTGGCGGATCCTTCGAATTCCGATTGCCTGTCGGTCGATATCTCGCACGGGTCGTCGCACCTTCGGATCGCACGGCTTCCTTCGAACTCGAGGTCAACGCGGAGGAGCCAATCCAATCTCTTCCGTCGATCGTGATTGGAGCACCCGGATCGATTCGACTCCCAGAGCGGTTCATCGGCCGACTCATCTTCCTGAACGCGAATGGATCTGGCCCTGCCTCGTTCGGAGACGATCTGCTCGGCTTCAAGATCGGTGACTATGAAGCACCGAGCGGACTCGAAGCACCTTTCATAAACCTGGCGGATAGCCCGATCGACCCGAGGCGAGCGAGCCTCGCGCCCGGCCAGTATCGGGTCGTCGCCGTTCGCGGCCCCGAATACGAAGCTGTCGAGTCGCTCATCGAGATTCGTGCCGGTGAAGAAACCCATTTGGAGCTGGAGCCCCTCGCTCGCGTCGTCCTGACTCCTGGCTGGATTTCCGCCGACCTCCACGTCCACAGCGGCGAAAGTTTCGACTCGAGCCTCCCGCAACCACGACAAATCGTCGCCTTCGCGGCAAGCGGCGCGGAGGTCCTCGTCGCAGCGGAACACGACCGCGTGTTCGATCCCCGACCCGCCATTGCACGGAGTGGCCTAACATCTCAGCTCGTCTCGATCACGGGCGTCGAGATCACGAGCGCATTCGAGGGTGGGGACTCGCCCTTTACCACTGGGCATCTCAATGCCTTTCCACTCAAACCGATCCCAGGTGGCTACCGGGGCGGCGCACCGACCCTCGAGGGTCGAAGACTGCGCGATGCTCTGGCTGACATCAAAAAACTCGATCCGGCCCCCTTTGTGCAACTGAACCATCCTCGGCCGGGTCCAGGCGAGGGGGCCGACGACACGTACTTCAGCCACATTGGCGATGTCGGCGAGCCTTTCGATCCAACCCTCTCTCTGGCTGAGCAACCGAATGCGGTGCTTGCCGAGAAGAGCCCCGAACACGCGGGGCGTGACCTCGACTTCAACGGCGTCGAGCTGCTGAACGGTGAGAACCTCGTTCGATATCGGCGCGTCCGCGCGGACTGGTTCTCTCTATTGCTTCAGGGTGAGCGCATTGTGGGGACGGCGAATAGCGACTCGCATCGGCTGGGCGTCGTCGTGGGGCTGCCCCGAAACTACGTCCAGCTTGCGAACGCGGACCTCGACGCGTTCGACGAGGGTATTTTCATGCGATCCCTGGACCAGGGTCACGTCTACGGATCGACAGGACCGTTCGTCACGGTACATCTCGGGGAAGCCGGCCTGGGCGAACTCCACAAGGGTTCGAGCGGCACCCTGCATGTCAAGGTCGATGCCGCGCCGTGGGTTCCGGTCGCCGAATGGCGCGCCTACGTCAACGGTGAACTCGTACATCGTGCGCCGATCTCCGCCGGTGCTGAGGCCTCTCTTCCTCTGGCTTTCGCAGCCGACTCCTTTGTCACCGTCGAAATCGAAGGTCCAGCCGAGGGACTCTATCGCGACGCACTCCCCGGATTCATCCCCTTCGCGTTTACGAACCCGATTTTCGTCGACACGGATGGAAACGGGCGTTTCGATGCCTGGACTCCCGGACGAAATCCCGAGGAGCCTGAGCGATCCCGATCTTCCCGACTGATCGCGAGGTCGGTGTTGCCAGGAGAGAAGTCCATGAGTTCATCCGTTCAGCATCGAATACTGTGGGGCATCGGAACAGCACGAACTTTCCGTCCCCATTGGATGCTCAATGAACTTGGCCTCGAATACGAGACCAAGGAGATCATCACACGCACCGACGCCATGCGCGATCCCGAATTTCGCGCGCTCTCGCAGCGAGGGAAGATCCCCCTCTTCGAAGACGGCGATCTCATGATCGGCGAAAGCGCGGCGATCGTGCTCTATCTCGCGGATCGGTATCGCGACCATGGGAAATTTGCGCCGGTTCCCGGAACGAACGATCGCGCACGACACGACGAGTTGTGTTTTTTTATCATGACCGAGATGGATTCGGCGCTCTATGTCATACGCCGCCATGCCGGTTTGCCGGAGATCTATGGCGAATCCTCAATCGCAGTAGCAGCTGCGCGGGCGTATTTCCGCCGATCTTCTCGGGACGCGCGCCGCTGGTCCGCGACGGGTTCCTCGACTTCCCTCACACCAAGTTCCCAGGCGACGATGGCCTGCGCGTCTTCGATGACCGTGCCCCCCTCACG
>JAQBEG010000485.1:0-4094 GCA_032123985.1 Deltaproteobacteria bacterium | reverse complement strand
ATGCCGATGACACGGCCCTGAAGGTCGATCAAGGGTCCGCCCGAATTGCCGGGATTGATTGCGGCGTCGGTCTGGATGAAGTCCTCGTAGGACTGGGTGTCCATGACGTCACGTCGATTCTTCGCCGAAACAATGCCCGCGGTCACGGTATGCGCAAGGCCAAAGGGGTTTCCGATTGCAACGACCCAGTCACCGGGGCGCGCGTCGTCCGAATCGCCGAGTGCAATCGTGGGCAGTAGCTTGTGTCCCGGGTCGACCTTGAGGAGCGCAACATCGGTCTTTGGGTCCCGCCCGACTATCGTCGCTGGGAGCTCTTCGCCGTCGAGGAAGTGCACCGTGATCTCGTCCATGTCCGCGACGACGTGGTTGTTCGTGACGATATAGCCGTCTTGCGAAATGACGAAACCACTGCCCTCGCCGCTGCTCTTGCGTGGATGGGGTGCCCCGCGCTGATGCCACGGGCTTCCGCCGAAGAACTCCTCGAATCCGGGCGGCATCACGGGCTGGTTCGCAGGAATCGTGCCTCGCGTCTGGATGCTGACGACCGCTGGCGCCACACTCTCGGCCAGGTCCGCAAAGCTGGTCGGAATTCCAACCAGTCGAGTTTGTTGGATGCCGCTCTCGGAGCGCCAGAATGCGTCGCGCTCTGCACTGACGGGTTGCTCGTCTTCTTCGTCGCTACCGAAGAAATCGAGCGCCCGTCCAGCAGCGGGTCCGACGCTGAAACTTGTCTCGCCGCCGCGATCGAGGCTTCCGGCAACACCAAGGAAGGTGATGGCACCAGCCAGTATAGAGATGAGAATCGTTCGCATTTTTTTGGATCTCCTCGTTCCGGAAACACTCATTGTGGTCGGGGGACGAACTTCAGAACAACGGAAGCGTCAAATGGTATCGGCCGGGTCCTCTTTGAACCACGACGAGGGCACGGGCACGGCCTCTGAGGCGCGCAACCGCGCGCCGAAGATCTTCGTCCGAAGCGAGCGCCACACCGTTGATCCCGAGCAGGTAGTCCCCGGCTCTGAGTCCGAGGGTCTCGGCTGCGGAACCCGAATCGACGTCGGTTACCTCGAAGGCACCATGTGTATCGGAGATCTTCAGATCCAACCCAAGCATTCGATTCGCAATGCTCCTGACCATCGCCTGCGGCAATTCTTCGGCCGTCGCCGTGACCTTGCGAAACTCGCCGTCCCGATAGAGCTCGAGTCGCAGATCCTGGTTGGCCGTCATGCCTTCGAGCATCTCGAAGAGCTGTTGGGCGTTCTTCACCGCACGACCATCAAGGATCGCCACGATATCGCCGCGGCGCACGCCCGCCCTCGAAGCGGGGCTATCGGGATGCAGACGGTTCACCAGCACTCCGCCCAGTTCGTTAGGCAGGTCCAATACGTTGCGCAGCGCTGGGTCGATATCCTGGAACTCGAGGCCGAGCCAGACCGGATGAACTTCGCCATAGAGAAGGAGTTCATGGATGACGCGGATCGCGACGTCGATCGGAATCGCGAACCCGATGCCTTGAGCGCCGGCATAGATGGCGGCGTTGATTCCGATCAGTTCGCCATCGGCGTTGAGCAGGGGCCCACCTGAATTTCCAGGATTGATCAGTGCATCGGTTTGAAGAAGGCCGTGGAACGTGAAGCCATTGCCCTTTGTATTGACCGATCGATTCGTCGCGGAGATGACCCCTGTCGTCACGCTATTCGAGAATCCGAATGGATTTCCGATCGCGATAACCGGTTCTCCGACCATCAGGTCACTCGATGTGCCGGGCGGTGAAAACGGAAGCGTTTCGTTGGTCAGGATCTTCAGGACGGCGACATCGTTGTTGGGATCCGCGCCGACCAGTTCGGCATCGAATTCTCGGCCGTCCGCGATCGTGACCCGCACGCGGTCAGCCCGCGCGATCACATGTTCGTTTGTCAGGACGTGGCCCTGGCGATCGAATATGACGCCCGAGCCGAGGCTTTGCACAGTACGTGATCGCGTCTCGAAAAAGTTTTGATAGAAGTCGTTGTAGACAGCGTCGATGTTCCGGCGGCCAAAGGGACTCGCGTTTTGCGTAATGCGTTCGGTCGTAATATTGACGACACTCGGGCCAACGGCTTGGACGACGTCCACCGTCGCGGTGCGACGCAGAAACGGATCCGCGGCGTACGTCCGCTCAGCCGCAGCGAAAGACACTGCAACGACGGTGAGCCAAAGGCATAGGCTTCGAGCAGCAAGGCGATTTGAAGATCGCCAACCGGTCGGAGGCCGTGTTCCCGCCCATGTGGGTCGTTCAAAGTTCATCGTCATTCCACCGTGGCTCCGTCCCGGGGGCGGGCCGGAACTGCGAGCACTTGCCACCCGATGCCCCGCGAGGCGTCCAGAGCGCGCTGAAGACTGAGAAGCCGCCCAGGTCATTCTGGTTCACGGAGCCGACGGATCCGCTCGGATGAAATTCTACTCCTTGGATGGGGTTTGTCCGTCGAGTGCTGCGCGTAATTGCCGTACAGCGGTGATTTGGTTCTCCGGCCGACCGAGAATTCCCGTCACAGCGACGCCTGCGGCGCCGGCTCGAATCGCCTGTGATGCTCGCTGAGGGTCGATTCCGCCCTGAGCCAGAATCGGAAGTCCCAGTCCGCATGCGGCGGCGAGCAGATCGGGGCCGAGGGCCGGTCGCGATGCCGGTTTGGAAAACGGATCCCAGATAGGGGCAAGATGGGCGTAGAATTCGCAGTCGTCGGGTGCGGTCTCGACGAGCGCCTGGAGTTCGCGGATCGAATGAGCCGACGTGCCGATCAGAGCGGTCTTGGGCAGCAGAGCGGCGACGCTCATCGGGTCGAGGGCGTCGAAGCCAAGATGTGCGCCGTCGGCCCCCGATGAGAGCACGATATCGATTCGCTTATTTACGATGACGCGACAGGTCTTCGAAGCGACCGCGGCGGCATCGCGCGCCTCGACCAGCGCGCATGCGAGATCGAGGAGCGCATCGGCTTCGAGTGCTCGGTCGCGCAATTGGATCCAGTCGACACCGGCACTGAACAGCGCCAACGCCCGGCCGAGCGGATCCGAAGCGAGCGCCGCGCCGTCGAGTACGGCAGACAGAATGGGATGTGGGTTAGAAGAATGCGGTGCCATCGAGGGGGCTCGACGCCGATGCGTATAGGCGCTTCGGCATGCGACCCGCTTCGTATGCAGCGCGGCCCGCGAGGACGCCGAGTCGCATGGCGGTGGCCATTTTGAGGGGATCCTTCGCGTGCGCGATTGCGGTGTTCATCAGCAATGCGGTCGCACCGAGTTCCATTGCAACCGCCGCATCGCTCGCGGTGCCGACTCCGGCATCGACGATCACGGGGACCTCGACTGTTTCGAGGATGATTCGCAGGTTGGCTGCGTTGCGGATACCCATGCCCGATCCGATCGGAGCCGCGAGCGGCATCACCGCAGGACACCCCATCGCTTCCAACCTCTGACAGGCAACCGGATCATCGGTGATGTAGGGAAGAACGGTGAAGCCGTCGTCGATCAAGCGCTTGGCGGCTTCGAGCGTTGCTGGAACGTCCGGGAAGAGCGTGCGCTCGTCACCGATCACTTCGAGCTTGATGAGATTGGTTTCAAGCAGGTCGCGACCCATCTGCGCGGTCGTAACGGCGTCGTCGGCGCTATAGCAACCGGCAGTGTTCGGAAGGATCACGAAGCGTTTGGGAGAGATCACGTCGAGCAGGCACGGACCCTTCGCGGCGTCGAAATTCACGCGGCGAAGCGCGACCGTGACCATCTCCGCGCCGGCCGCCTCCGCACAGGCGAGATTCTGTTCGAAACTCTCGTATTTGCCAGTACCGATGATCAGGCGTGATCGAAACTCGAAGGAGCCGACCTTCCAGGACGCGGGTCCCTGCTCATCGTTGCGCTCGACTTTCGTGCCCATCGCTAGCCTCCTCCAACTGCTTCGAGAATTTCGATTCGATCACCGTCGGCCAGCGCGGCATCACCGTACCGCGACCGCAAGACCACCGTGCGATTGACCGCGACGGCGACGCGGCGACCAGCCATTCCGAGGTTCGCGAGCAGATCCGCGACCGTACAGGGGCGTCGTCAGTATCTGCGGTTCGCCG
>JAQBEG010000484.1:0-3070 GCA_032123985.1 Deltaproteobacteria bacterium | reverse complement strand
GACGATGAGCCGGGCGCACTGGCGCTGCCGCATGACGGCCCTGGCAGGCTCTCGATGGCGAATTCGGGACCCAACACCAACGGGTCACAATTCTTCATCACCCATGTCGCGACGCCATGGCTCGACGGGAAGCACGGTGTCTTTGGGGCGGTGCTCGAAGGACAGGATGTCGTGGACGCGATCGAGCAAGGCGATGCGATCGAGTCGATCGTCATCGAGGAGTAGCGGCAATCGACGCTGGACGTGGGCTAGACGTGGGCTTTGACTCGAGTCGCGACGCTTCCCGCCGTAAAGCCGAAGTGCGTGGCCAGGTCGGCATAGGGGGCGGAGGCGCCGAAGCCTTCCATCCCGATGACGAGACCTCGGCGGCCCACGAAGCGTCGTAGAGTTTCACCGCGACCCGCTTCGATGGCGACGATCGGCGTTCCGTCGTCGGGAATGATGGCGTCCTGGTCCGCATCGGATCGTTCGAGGAAGAGCTCCACACAGGGCATCGAAACGACCCGCGCGCGAATCCCGTCCGCGCCCAGTTCCAGCGCGGCGTCGACGGCGACACCCACCTCGGATCCCGTCGCCAACAAGACCACGTCGACTTTCTCGCTGGGTTCCGAGACGATATAGGCACCCTTCCAGACGTCCATCGGATCAAAGGATGTCGGTCTTTCCAGGGCCGGAACGTCCTGGCGCGTGAGCGAAAGAACGACAGGGCCTGAACTTTTCTGCAGATAGTAGGCGTAGGCCATTGCGGTTTCGACGCCGTCGGCGGGTCGAAAGACCGAGAGACCGGGCACTACGCGGAGACTATCCAGCTGCTCGACCGGCTGATGTGTCGGACCATCCTCGCCGACGAAAATCGAATCGTGGGTAAACACGAAGAGCGTCTTGGTCTTCATCAATGCGGCCAGCCGAATCGACGGTCGCATGTAGTCGCTAAAAATCATGAACGTGCCGCAATAGGGCAGAAATGTCCCATCGAGACCGATTCCGTTCGCGATCGCGCCCATCGCATGTTCGCGCACGCCGAAATGAATATTACGACCGGCAAAGCGGTCCTCGCCGGGACCCGCACCAGGGCCAACGATTCCGACACCCTTGACGATTGGCGGCGCCGCAGAGCCAGCCAGATCTGCCGAGCCACCCGCCATGAAGGGCACAAGGCTGGCGAGCCTCTCCAGCATGACGGCCGAATGTTTTCGCGTGGCACTCTTCACGCCATCCATTCCATCGACCAACCGTGCCACGAGATCCGCCGGGAGCCGTCGTTGGCGCGCGGCTTGCCAGTTTGCGAAAAGCTCTCTGTTGGACGTAATGGAGGTATTGGAGGTATTGGAGGTATTGGAGGACGTGCTCGAGGTATTGACGGTGACGGCGCGCCAGGCTTCCAGACGTGCGTCGCTCGCCTCTCGTTCCGCGTGCTTCGCTTCACCGCGCTCGGAACAATAGGCACGCACATCTTCGGGCACGATCAGATCGGGCGATGTCGGCCAGCCGGCTCGCTCCTTCGCAAGCTTCGTCTCTTCAGCGCCAAGGGGGCCGCCGTGCGCCTTGTTCTTCCCTTCGAAATTTGGCGCGCCGCGGCCGATCAAGGTCTTCAGGACGATCAGCGTTGGTCGCGTTGTCTCCCGGCGAGCCGAATCGAGCGCTTCGGCGAGCCCGTTTCGGTCCTGTCCGTCGATCGAGTCGATGACATGCCAGTCATAGGCCTCGAATCGCGCCGGCACGTTCTCGCCGAAGGTGATCTGCGTCCCGCCATCGATGGTGATCTGATTGTCATCGTAGATGTAGATAAGATTGCCGAGTTCGTGATGTCCCGCGAAAGATGCTGCTTCGGATGAGACCCCTTCCATGAGATCACCATCGCCTACGAAGCCATAGATGAAATGCCGTCCGGGGCGATCGCGATCAAGACCTCTCGCCTCGTCGGTCGGTGAATCACCGCCGCCAAATTGAGATGCCGTCATACGGCCCGCGAGGGCCATTCCAACACCGTGCGCGAAGCCCTGACCGAGCGGTCCGGTCGTCAACTCGACTCCCGCCGTCTCGCCAAATTCGGGATGCCCCGGCGTACGTGAGCCCAGTTGCCTGAACTTCGCGATGTCGTCGAGCGACAGGCCAAACCCAAAAAGGTGGAGTAACGCGTATTGGAGCATCGATGCATGTCCATTGGACAACACGAACCGATCGCGCAACGGCCAGGCCGGATCTAAAGGATCGAATCGAAGATGATGATCCCAGAGTTCAAAGGCGGCTGCGGCCAGGGCCATCGGCGCGCCGACGTGGCCGATTCCGGCTCGTTCGATCGCATCGACTGCCATGAAACGGATCGTATTCTCGATCCGCGCGAGCAGTTCCGGAGTCTCTTGGGCTGGCATGCGTTGCGATTCCTCGGTTCCCGCGCAACGAAAGGCCGCGCAGATCTCGGCTCGTGGGGGATGTCCGCGGAGATGCGAACCCGAGATTCCGGGCAGACAGTACCGCCGAAAACGGCGATTCGCCCGGGCCACCGGGCAGTAGATTGGCGATCCCTTCGGCCGATCGTCCGTGGTTCGGCGAAGAATCAGCCTCCGCCGAGCCGAGCCCTCTCACGCTCGACGTAACTGATCCACTTGCCGGCGACTATGCGCGTTCCATCGAATTTCTTCGCACGTTCGAAGGCTTTGATCGAAGCCTTCCACTCCTTGTCATTGGCGGCCGCGATTCCATAAAGGATATGCGCCTGCCCCTCGTCGACGAGATCGCCCTTTTCAAACGCCAGATTCAGCGACGTACGCGCATCCGCCCAGCGCCCGAGTTGGAGATTCACCTGCGCATGCCGGACATAGAGCACGCCATCCTTGTGCAATTCTGCGGCCTTGCCGAGCGGATCGAGAGCCTTCTCCCATTCACGCGACTGCAGCAACGTGTCGGAGAACGTCTGATAAGACTGCTCTGTCTTCTCGATTTTGCCGTCTTCGAGGCCCTGTTTCATGACGGCGGCGCCGCGATGCGGCAGGCCTTCCACCATGAACATCTGGGCAACCCGTATGAGATCGACACTCTCGGTGACATATCCCTCCGACTTGGCGAGCTG
>JAQBEG010000483.1:0-3120 GCA_032123985.1 Deltaproteobacteria bacterium | reverse complement strand
CAAACAGGTTTCGGCGCACGATGGAATTGGCTTTGGTCGGATTGATGTGCGCGCCTCAACAACTCCGCGCGGCACCCCCACCCGGCCTGGCCTCGGGCGACGGGGACAGATCGTCAGTCGGCGTTGTCACTACCTGGGAACCAGACGCATAGCATCTGTTCGATCGCTCCATGGACGCCTAACGAGCTGGGCGACCGCCCTGCCCGCCAAGACGGTACGGCGCATAGCCATAAACCGTCTAGCACCAACGAACCTAGGTCGGGTGGGGTGGGGGTGCCGCGCGCAGTTGTTGAGGCGCCCACACGAGTACGATCGAAGCTCATCCACGCCGTGCGCCGAAACCTGTTTGAGCACGGTGCCCCCACCTCGCCCGACCCTGGCACAATAATCGCTCCCACACGCGCTCCAATCTATGCGTCCTCGTCGGAGTAGTGGTAGACGCCCCACTGGCCCGGCGTTTCGGAGATGCTCAAGCGCAATTTTTGGATCTGGGTTTTGCCGAATTGCTCGCCAATTCTCTTGACGAGCTCGCGGCCGATCCAGCTGGCGAGATTTTCCGCGGATGTGTTGTTGATCGGAAGGACGAGAATTTCCGCTGTCGGGGCAAGGTATTGGCAGTCCCGATAGCGCACTTCGGTATGACCATCGTCACGGGCCTTCAATTCGAGCTCGGGATGCTCGCCGGGCACGAGCCAACGCTCGTCGAGCGAATCGCATAGCGCGCGAATCACGGGCTTCACGAGAATGAAGTCGATGACCAGGCCGCGATCCGTGAGCTGGCCTTCGATTTCGGCGTCGACGTGGTAGTTATGGCCATGAAGCCGTTCTTTCGAGCCATCGGGAAAGATCAAGAAGTGCGCACAGGAGAACTTGAAGTACTCCTTGTGCATGTGAATTGCCCAGCGTTCCGTGCCCATCGTATTGATCTCTCTCGAGTTGCGTGACGCAGTATGACACGCCCACGGAGGCCAGGCTTGACCGCCGCGCGCGCAGGCCGGAAGCTTGACTCAATGACGAAATTGCCCGCACCCCAGATCCTGGGCGTCCTCAACGTGTCTCCCGAGTCGATGGTCGTCGAGTCGATCGCAACTTCAGAAGATGAGATCTGCGAGCGCGCGACGATGCTCATCGGAGCGGGAGCGGATTGGATCGATCTGGGCGGACGCTCGATCACGCCCGATGCGCCGATGATCGATGACGAGGAGGAGCGAAGACGGCTGCTACCCGCTCTGGAACTCTTGAAGAAGAAAGGCTTCGGGACGCGCGTCTCCATCGACACCTGGAGTTCGGCAACAGCCATCGCTGCCCTCGATCGAGGGGCCGACGCTGTGAACTTCACGGCGGGGTCGGTTCCAGGCGAACTGTTGGAAAAGGTCGTATCGCAGACCGTAACGCTCTTCATCACCTTCATGCCCTATGAGAATGCTTACGCGATGCGCAATGCCCGACCGTCGGCCGTCGGCGTGCAGGCGGTCCTCGACCATCTCGGCCCGAGGGTCGAGGCGGCACGACGCGCTGGGATCGAGTCGCTGGTGATCGATCCAAATCTCGGAATCATCCACCCCACCACCGAGGACCATCAGAAGATCCATCAACAGCTCGAGATCGTCTGGAATCTCGACCGACTTCGAGAACTCGGCTGTCCGATTCTACTCTACGCTGCACGCAAACCGGAACGCCTGGCACGCATCATGATGGCATCGGCGATCCTTCACGCCGAAGCAGATTACATTCGTACCCACGATCCGGAGATGATCGAACGGCTGCGTGCGAGCGCAAGTGGTCAGTCGTCCGCGTCGTCAGACTTGAACCGGCGACACTGAACCCCCAAGACAAGTTCGATCAGCGCAGCAACTCGGTGAGCCGCGCGGTGATCGTCTCTGCCACCAGCCCGTAGCCAGCCTCGTTGGGGTGCTGGTCTTCATAGAGCCATTGCGGGCATTCGAATTTCGGGCACAAGGGCCTGAACGCTCGCGTGAGGTCGATCAATGGAATCCCGCTCTCCCGCGCAATCGCGCGAATCACGGGATTGGCGAGGCCGTAGTATTTGAAGCGACCCGGATAGGTCATCAGCACGAGCTGTACCGACGAACGCTCGGACGCCGCTGCCAATTTTCGCAGGTTTTCCCGCAAGCCAGCTTCGACCTCGTCGAGGTTCCCGATTTCCGTCGTCCAACCCACTGCGAATTCGTGTGTCCCAGCGCGGATCGTCCCTTCGCCTCGCTCGAAATTCGAGTCGGTTGTGTCTTCGACCTCCAAACCATCGGCGCCCGATCGACGGACCAAGATGTAGAGCCCCTTGTACAGCCGCGAGTGACGCCTCACATAGGCCAGCAGTCCCGTGTGCTCCTGCTCGTCAGGGAGAGCGACCGGCTCGGTCCAGAAATCGTTGACGCCGATCATCACGAGTGCGACATCCGGATCGAACGCCTCGATGAACTCAGGATAGAGTCCAAGCAAACGCGAGGAATTCGTACCGGGATAGCCGAGGTTCAACACTTGTGCAGGAGGGCGCTGTCCGTCGTTCCAGATCTGTTCCAGTTGCGCGGGATAGCTTTCTCGGTCGCGCTCCTGGAGCCACACCCCATAGGTGTTCGAGTCGCCGAGAGCCAGAATACGCTGATCGCCTGACTTCCAGGACATCGTTCCAGCCTCGATCGGGGCGTCCACGAAGAGCGATCCGAGTTGCAGCGAAAGCTCGAGGAGGATGACGGCCATCGCGAGACCGATCATGACGAGGCCGACCCTCGCCAGCACCCTCGTCCACATGCCTTCTCCTCCCAGGGACACCCGCCTCTATATGACACGACCATGCATGGTAGAGATCGAGGACCGACAGGCGATAGCGGCTTGATCGCCTGAACAATGACTGCCGGCGATCGTGGTCGGGGTGGCCGGACTCGAACCGGCGACACTGAACCCCCAAAGTTCAGACTCTACCACTGAGCTACACCCCGACGCGACGAATCATTCTCGCCATGCGCGATCGAACGAGAATAGTCTACTCAATCGCCAAACTCCGCAGCGCTTCAATCCGGCTCGGCAAACGGGCCGGTCTCGAGCCAGGCCACCAGATCCCGCAATGCGCTCCGGTTGATCTCGTGGCCCATCTCGTACTCG
>JAQBEG010000482.1:0-5475 GCA_032123985.1 Deltaproteobacteria bacterium | reverse complement strand
GAACAGCGGAACCGTCAGGCCCGGGACCGCGTTGCCGGCACTCTTGTCGCTGTTTTCGACAGGGTTGTCCGTCAGCGACGATCGATCGATCCATTTTTCCATCTCGACACGCAGCGCTGCATCGTTGGGGACGAGTGACGGCACCCCGGCTGGCGCATGACCCGCGACGTATCGGATCTGTTCGTGGGACTCGTAGATCGGATGACCGTTGTGAAGGAGGACTGGCACGGTTCCGTTTGGATTCAATTTGAGCAGGCGTGGGCGAATATTTTCGTATCTGCCCGTCTCGATCAAATCGATGTGATGACTCTTGTAGGGAATGCGAAGCTCCGCCAGACAGACTCGTGTCTTCATCGAACAGAGTGAGAGCGCGTTGTGATAGAGCTCGAAGGGCTCATCGTGCGGAAATTCGACGTCGGATTGGTAGCCGTGCGCTACCGCGTGGGTTCTTCGCCGTCGCTTCTCGAGCACCCACCACAGTAAGGCGACTCCGAGAACGACGCCGACGATGCCTAGCGATGAAGGAAACGACATCTAGATCCTCCGATAACGAACATTTTTCCGAAACTCGGTTTTGGTTCCAGACGCGAGCGTAGCGACCCAGAAACTGCGCGCGCGAATGCGGCCGAATCGACGCTCCGTGGATCTTCGTCCGCGCTATCCTGACGCCCTGCAGGAGGCGTCGTGGAATTTTTCGGCTCCATCTTTCGCTGGATTGGCACCAACGAATCGGTGCTCTCTGGGATCGCGGCCACCATCGTGATTCTGGGTGTCATCTATATCCCCATCCGCACGCTGCTGCGTGGTTCGATCGAGCCGGTCGACTCCAAGATGCCGTCGCCGCCGCGCGATCGAGCCGCGACCCTCCTCCACACCGACAGCCCTTCCATCGCGGTGATGCCCTTTGCCAATCTCTCGGGTGATCCGGAGCAGGAGTTCCTGGCTGACGGCCTCACGGAAGACATCATCTTCGGCCTCTCACGCGTCAAACAACTCTTCGTGATCGCACGCAATACCTGCTTCACCTACAAGGGAACGACACCCGATGCCCAGGTCGTCTCTCAGGATCTCGGTGTCCGCTACGTGCTCGAAGGCAGCGTGCGCAAGACAGGAGACCGCATTCGAATCACCGCACAGCTAGTCGATGCACAGACGCGGACTCCGAAATGGGCCGAGCGCTTCGACCGCAAGCTCGAAGAGATCGTCGAAGTCGACGATGAAGTCACGGCGGCGATCGTGGCGGCCTTGCAACCCGCTTTGCGCCGGGCCGAGGTCGAGTATGCACGTCGCGCTTCGCCCGATGATCTGACAGCGTGGGCGTTGGTAAACCGGGCCTGGGTCGCCGTACAGAGTGATCTCGGCGACCCGGTCGCCGCCCAGCAAGCGATTGATGCCTGCAAGCGGGCGCTAGCGCTCGATCCCGACTACGCCTTCGCTCACGCCGTGCTCGCGCACGCCACCTCTCTTCTGGTCAATCAGCCTCTGCATCACCAGCCCGAACCGGAGAAGGCGCGCGACGATGCCATGGCTTCGATTCGGCGCGCCCTCGAACTCGTCCCGGACGATGGGCTCGTCCACCATTGCCACGCTGCGGTATTGGCAAATCTCGGCAGGACCGACGACGCGGGCCGAGCTTGGGAGCGTGCGGTGGAGCTGGATCCGAATAACGCCGGTGCGCGGGCGGGCCTCGGCATCGGAATGATCTTCAGGGGTCGCGCGGAGGATTCGCTCGAATGGATCGATGGGGCGCTTCGCCGCTCGCCCGCTGATCCACTCCAATATCATTGGCTCGGCAACCGAGCGCTGGCACTCGTGCTGCTCCGTCGCATCCCCGACGCCATCGAAGACGCGCAGGCCTCAATACAGCGAAAGCCTTCGCGTCTCGCTTTTTCCGTTCTCGCCTGCGCACTGGCGCTCGAGAACCGACTCGAAGAAGCAGGCCAGGCATGGCTGGAGCTCGACCAGCGCTTCGAAAAATTGGTCGCAAAAGACTTCGCCCGTATGGCCGGAGCGCTTGCGTCAGATCCCGAATGGGGAAAAGCCGTCGAGCACGCGCTGCGTCTCGCGGCGGAGGCGGCGGACGCTGTGCGGGAAGCGAATCGCTGAGCGCCAGCCGCTGTCTGAGCGGCTCCAGGCAGACGACGGGATTCAGCGTCTCTCCTCCCCTGCTGCCTGTCTCGACCGCTCGAGATGACGATCCGCTTCAGCCGATGAGCCCGCTGGTCGATAGTCCCAACGGCCCCTTCTGGTTACGCAAAATCGATCGGAAACATGAGTACCGTCAGAGATTTTCATTTTGGCAGAATCGATTTTGCCTGGTGCCTGGGTCTCGGCTTTCTCTCTCTCGTATTGTATTCGCAGACCCTTGGGTTCAACTTCGTCGCCTTCGACGATAATCGAATTCTCAATCTGCATCCCGCGCGTTACGACGAGACGTCGCTCTCGAACAGCCTCCTTCAGATCTTCATCGAGGACCTCCCTCGCGAAGAACCGCTCGTTGTCCGCGACATCAGTTGGGCGCTCGACGCGAGGCTCTTCGGGTTTCACAACGCGAAGGGGTATCACCGAACGAACATTTTCTTGAACGCATTGGTGGTGGGTTTGCTCTTCATCTTTTTACGGCGTTCTGGTCTTTCTTCGGCGTTGGCGGGCGGCACGAGCCTGGCATTCGCGCTGGCCCCGATTCATGTGGAGCCTGTCGCCTGGGTGATGGGACGAAAGGACCTACTCGCCGCCACATTCATGCTGCTGGCCCTATTGGCACAGCATCGAGAATTGAGCTCGGACGACCGCAAGCGGAGAGTGATCGCGTACGTGCTGACTTTCGTTTGCCTCGTCCTCGCACTCGGCTCGAAGATCAGCGCTCTCAGCCTCTGGCTCGTACTCCTCATGCATCGACTCTGCTTTCCGTATCTCGTTGGCGCGCGATCTCCCACCAAAGGACGCGATTGGCGAAACGACCTACGAAGGGCCCTGCCCCCGACGATTCCTCATCTTGTCGTCTCTGTGCTCGTCTTCGGTTGGTATCGAAGCAAGTTGAGCGAGTACGGCGTAATCGAACAGGAAGGCCCCGGCCCCTTCGATCCCACGCACATGTGGAACATGATGCGCTTTCTCCCTCTCATTGCCGGACAATATCTGACGCATCTCTTTGTCCCGAGTGAACTTTCCGCCTATTACCGTTGGCCTCATGTAGCAATTCCGCTCACGTGGGCGGAAGTGGTCGCCGCATGGGCATTTGCGATCGGAATCATCGGTGGCGTCCTGCTATGCCTGGTTCGACGTCGAGATCTCGCCTTCTACCCGTTGATGACCCTCGGCTTGCTCGCTCCCTACTCTGGGTTCTTCTACGTAGGTTTCTGGCACGCGGATCGGTACTTCTATCTAGCGTCAGCAGGCGTTCTCGCGCTATCGGCATTGCTCCTGCGCGATTTGGTTTCGCGAATGCCCAGCTTGCGGGTTCCCATAGGAGTGCTCGTCGGCTCGTTCTATCTGATGAGCGGCGTTCAATCCTTTACCGGACAAGCGCGCTGGAGGGACAACGAGACACTCTGGAGGTACGAGGTTTCGCGAGATGAATCTTCCCTGATGGCCTGGCGCGCTCTCGCCATGCACTACATGCTTCTCACGACGGCCGTATCTCATGAAGTGGGCCGCCCGATCGCGCTGATGAGCAAAGACATCATTCAGCAGGGCTTGGCGCGTCACGCCGAACTCGGTCTTCAGCCGACGGATTACACTACGCCCGAGGAGCACCAGTTCGCCCAGCTCCACTATCTCTTGGGAGGCGCAGAAACTGTTCTCGGAGCGCCGCCCGAAGTTCGCGTGGATCACTACCGCCGCTCCTTCGAAGTGCGAAGAGACCGCCAAACGGCGCTCGCCCTGTCAGGTGCGCTGACCGAGAGGGCCCATACGCTTCCTCTCGATGAGCAGCGCGCCGAAATCGAAGAGTCCTTCAACTACTTTCTCGAGTTCATGTCTCTTTCAAACGACGACCCTCTTACACGCACAGAAAGTCAACAGCTCCTCGAAAGCAATTTTGGAACTCGCTATCCCTACCTCGCGACGCGGGTGGCGCAAGCAAAGCAGACCTACTTTCCATAGATCCTGCTGACGGGCTACTTGTCCGGTTTGCCGGGTGGCCGATCCCCTCTGTAGATGTGAGACAGCGGGGCGCCCAGTCGTTCGACGGTAATCAGGGGCTTTCTGCGAGTGCGCCAGGAGGGTGACGCGATGATGTAATCGGCTTCTTTCGACTTTGTGGCCCTTCTAAAGTTGGGAGGGTAGAAGTAGGTCGTCGAAAGACTGTGGTGATTCAATGCCGCAACCCAATAGGTATTTGTTGCATACGAATTGGGAGATTCTTTCTCGAGATGGATCACCAGGCGTTCAACCGCCTCTCTTTTACTATTTCCCCAGTAGTCCAGTTCCCCGTAGCTTTCTCCAACACCTTTTACTCCGCCGACCAGGCGATTGTAATAGATGTACTGATTGGGATGCAGGCGAACCATGAGGGAGGTCTGATACAGACAGCAAGAAGCAAGAACAACGAAAACGACGGGCACAAGTTTTGGTGAACGGTTCCTCAGAAACTCAACAAGTTGCATCCAGCCCCAAGCCAAGAGGCAGCATAGTGGGGGGATAATGAAAATCAAATGGCGCACGCGATTGTACATGAGGGAGTCTCGAACGATGATGAACAGAGGTGGAAATATCACCGTAAAGGTCAGCAAGAACATGCTGCCAGCATGAGAGGTCAGTTGTTTGTTCTTGAGGCAGGCGAAAATTCTCGCAAGACCAAAACAGAGCGTCACCAATATCAAGCAGAGAATGAACTCGGGCAACGAAATCATGAAGAAGGTTAGGATATAATCAAAAGGTAGATCGCCCGCCAGATATTGATGACCCTTGAACATGACCACTAGGTTTTCCTGGTAGAAGTAATTACTCATCACGCTCAACGATTCGAGTGGGTTTTTGAGCGGATGATTATGGGTCCAGGGCCAGAAGACGATCATCGTGACGTAGGTCGTGACAAAGGCCAACAGATAGTGTCGAGAGAACAGAAGCAGCCAATAAGACCGATCTTTAAGGGACTTGAAGTGTTGCTGGTAAGCATCCAACAAAAACCAAAGGCCGATGGCAAAGCCCAAATAGCCCAATAGAACCAGCCCCCCCACACGGACACCACTGGCCAAGCCGGCCATGATGCTAAACCCCAATATGGTCTTGATGCTGGGGTTGGGCAGGGCTTCATAGATTTGCAGCAAATAGTAGATGCTCCAAATGACGCAAGCAGCAAAGGGTACGTCTTTGGAATTGAACACAGCATGGCCGTGGTACATGGGAATCAGGGTCAGAAAGACGGCTGCCCAAAAACCCGCCTGCGCGCCAAATAGCATTCGGCCCGTGCGCCACGTGCCGATGATACATAACAGTGCGAAGATGGCGGTCATCAGATGGTTGGCCAAATAG
>JAQBEG010000481.1:0-3324 GCA_032123985.1 Deltaproteobacteria bacterium | reverse complement strand
CATTCATCGACCAGAACCAGCTCCCTAGCGTCTAGTTCGGCGTCGCCAAGGAGCCTCGGGCCCCGCCATGAAGCTCAAACCGCACAATGAGACACCAGCCCGACCCAGCAGAAAACGCTGGTCCTGGAAGCGGTGGCTCGTCGTCGGCGCGGCTGTGCTCGTGATGGCAGGATGGACGTCCTTCGCATTCATGGGTGGAATCGCATTCCTGGATTTCGTTCGACCGTCGATCCAGAATCTCACCGGCACCACCTCGCCCCGCGACGCGCTCGACTCCTTGATCGGAGCCCCCTCCCGCTGGGCGCGTGCGTGGATCGCGGACGAAGACGTGCCGCGCCTGCATATCGACATCAAGTTCAAGCACCTCCACAAGCTGCACCAAAAGCGTGACGAGGCGCTGGCCGTCGGCATCCTCCAATCCAGCGGCGACGATTTCGTACCCGCCAAAATCCGGCTGGGGAAGCGCACTGTCGACGTGAAGATGCGCCTCAAGGGCGACTACACGGATCATTTCGAAGGCGAAAAATGGTCGCTACGCGTACATGTGAAAAAGGACGAGCAGCTTTTCGGGTTGCGCCGCTTCTCGCTCCAGGCGCCACGAACCCGGGCTTTCCAGGCCGAAGCCATCGTGCTCGATCACTACCGCAAAGAGGGGGTACTCGCGCCCCGCTATTTCTTTGTCGAGCTTTCGATCAACGGCAACGACATCGGTCTCATGGCCGTCGAAGAGAGCTTCTCGAAAGAGCTCCTCGAATCGGGACGGCGTCGCGAAGGCGTGATCATCCGCTTCCACGAGGATCCATTCTTCGGCAACCTCGCGCGCAACGGCATCCACGGACCGTTCGAAAATTTCTATGTCGCGGAGATCACGCCCTTCGGCAATGCCGGCATCAAGAAATCTCCCACGCTCAGCGCCCAGCTCGAAGTCGCAACCGGCATGCTTCGCGGATTTCTCGAAGGCAAACTCACGGCCTCCGAGGTTTTCGATGTCGAACAGATGAGCCGATTTCTGGCCGTATCGGAGGTCTGGGGCAGCATGCATGCGTTGCGCTGGCACAACCTCCGGTTCTATCTCAATCCCATCACGTTGCTGCTCGAACCATGCGCTTTCGACGTCAACATGCAGGCAACCTACATCGGTACGGGACTCGTCACGCTATCCGAGCATTTCCCGTCGCTGCTGCTCGAAGACCCGACGATGCGTGCCGCCTTCGTACGGAACCTTCGCCGCATCGCGGGGGAGATGCGGGACGGCATCACGACGGCCTGGGTACAGGAGCGGGAAGCACCTCTGCTCAGGCTCCTCAACAGTGAGTTCCCCCTGCGCGCCGGCATGCAGATGCAGCGCCTGGAAGAGCGAGCCGTCGTGCTCTCATCCGTCAGCGAGGAGGGCCTGGACCTGTACCGACCCGAGCTGATCCAACCCGAGGCCTCGTACCCCGAAGCCATCCACGCGTATCTTCAGCACGATGTTTCGGGCGACTATTTAGAATTGATCAATATCATGCCGGTGCCGGTCAGCGTGCGATCCCTCGCCCGTTCTGCGCGCGCGCCCGACGGCAGCAAGACGAGTCGGCCCCTCGAATTCAGCGATCTCGATCCGTTGCCCGTGACACTTCCCGCGACGCCGCTGGGCGGGCCCCCGAGCCCAGTGAAGATCTATTTCCAGGCACCTCTCGTCGACGACGAACCTGAGCCAGCCAAGGCGGGACGAGTTGAAGGCCTATATCAGGTCAAGGGTCAGGCTCGCAGCCACGCATTCAAGGCGAAGCCCTACTTCGCGCCCGTCAACCGTCACCCGATCCCGACGGCGAGCCTCGAAGAAGCTCTTGAAGCGCACCCCTTCCTGACCTGGGACGAGACGATCGGACATCTGCGAGCGGCGCCAGGAGACCGGCTCGTCAGGGGTTCCCTGGTGCTGCCAGCGGGTCTCGGCCTGGAGCTGGGACCCGGCACAACCCTGCGTTTCGAGGAGGGTGAAGCCCTGATCGCCTCGGGCCCGTTGATTTTTCTCGGAAGCCCTGAATCGCCCGTGATTCTCCAGGGCACCAACATGGATTCGCTCTGGAGCGGGATCGTCGCCCTGCGTTCCGACGAGGCCCATCGCTGGAAGAACGTGATCGTTCGCAACACCAGCGGCATCGCACGCGGCGGATGGACCCTGACCGGCGGCGTCACCCTGCGCGACGCCAAGGTCCGTATCGAGGACAGCCTCTTCGAGTCGAACCGGTGCGAAGACGCGCTCAACATCGTCCGCTCCGAGTTCGAACTGATCAACGTGCGCATCATCGACACGCCCTCGGACGCCTTCGACGGCGACTTCGTCAGCGGTCGGATCGTGGGCGGATCCTACGAAGACATCGGCGGCGACGGCATCGACGTAAGCGGCGCAGAAGTCAGCATCGAAGACGTGCAGATGCAGCGTATCCACGACAAGGCGTTCTCCCTCGGCGAGCGCAGCCGGGCCCAAATTTCCAATGTGCGTGTCGATGATGCGGGGACTGCAGTCGCGAGCAAGGACGCGTCGTGGACTGAAGTGTCCGATTCCGAGTTCTACCGAATCCGATATACGGCGATCATGGCGTACGTGAAGAAACCCGAGTACGGCCCGTCGCAGGTCTTCGCCCGCGACGTCGTTCTGAAAGAAGTCGGAGCGCAAGCGCTTGCACAGCTCGGAAGCAGCGTGAGCCTGAACGGTGTAGAAATCACCCCCGAAGAGATCGACATCGATGCGCTGTACGAGCGCGGACACATGAGAAAATGACGATCCCCTCCGCTCCCGACGCTCTTCGTTACGAGGTCAAGTACGTCGCCCGCGCAATGGAGTTGCATCGTTTGCTCGCCTGGGTGCGAGTCGCCAAGGCCGGGTTCACTGAACCTTTTCCCTTGCGCCAGGTGAACAATGTCTATTTCGACACCTTCGATCATTTCGCCTTCGCGGAAAATTTGTCCGGGGCCAGTGCGCGCTCGAAAGTACGCTTCCGCTGGTACGGCGAGGTGGACGAACCGGAACGGGGGACGCTCGAGGTCAAACGTCGCCGCACTGGTGTCGGGTGGAAACTCTCCTACCCGGTGGGACCCGTACCCGTTGCGGGTGCCCCCTGGCACCTCTTTCGCCGCGCGCTGCGCGAGCAACTACCCGGGGAGGCGCGCCTCTGGCTCGACGCAAACCCGCTGCCAGTCTTGATCAATCGCTATCGACGCCGCTACTTCCTCTCCGGAGACGGTCGCGTACGGCTCACCATCGACTGGGACCAGCGGGTCTACGACCAACGGGTCAGCGCGTCGCCTAACCTGACGAACCGGGCGAACCTGCCCGACACC
>JAQBEG010000480.1:0-4211 GCA_032123985.1 Deltaproteobacteria bacterium | reverse complement strand
GGCGGGCGGACAGCGGGCCAACGGGGTGGCTGAGCGTCCAATCCGTGACGAAGGTGACACCGTCGTTCGTGTCGAATGGGTCGGAGCCCGCCGACTCCTCCGTGCTCATGAAAGTGAAGGTCCCCATAAGCCAATCGAAGGGGATCAATACGACCCCGCCGCCCAGCGTGACGCTCGGGACGATCCGCATCGAGACGGGATTGACGAGTAGGGATAGGTTCTGGAAGGACTCGTTGCTGCGAAGGAAACCGGCGTACTCGTTGGCGTCGCCGGAGGTGGTGTTGATGAGTCCACCGTAGAAGCCTATCCAGGGCGCAAGGAACTGCGTCGCCGTCATCTCGGTGAGCGCAAAGAGATCCTTGCCCTCCCGATCGGGGTCGGCGGGAAAGAGCGCGTCGTTATTCACGGGCGAAAAGCTTCCCACGTCCCCGATCACATCGTTCCCGAAACGGCCCTCGGCCGCGACGCGCCCGAAGCCGCCAGGCCAGAGCCCGAGCTTTTCCGTGTCCAGGTCGAGGATCAGCTCGCTCGATCCGAGATACGCCGATTCGTCATCGTAGCCCCCGTCCATGATGCCCTGATACGTCTGGGTGAGATCCGCGGAGAAATCGACGCCACGTTCAGAGAGCCAGCTCCGGCTGCCACCCCAATCGCCCGTGATTCCCGGCGGCTCGTCGCCGACATCCGTCTCCACGACCCCTTCGTAGGGTCCCTCGCCGATCTCGTCACCTTCGCGCTCCGTGTCCATGTCGGATCCGGGGCTCTCGGACGCCGTGTCGTCGGCCACGGCCAGGGACGGTAGCGCCAGTATCGAGAACAGCAGAGCTGCCGCGGTGAAACCACGGATCATGAGAACCTCCTTGTCGAGTTTCGACCCGGGGACCCGGAGAGTTAGTCGAGGCGAAGCTACACGACCCGGTCCAGATCGCTACCTCGGACTGGTCACGTTGGTGATTCACGATGAGGACATCCGCGCACGACGTTCGACTGGTTTCGAATGACGCGCACGCGTCGAGCAATCCCTGCCGTTTCTGCCTACGGCGCGATTGTGGCTTATAGCCTTATAGTGGAGGCTTTTGGTCCCGGCGCGATTCCAGGAATCGGAAACTGATGGACAGGAGACCCCTTCCCCATTCTGGCATGGAACGTGCTTTGAAGGACATCGACCGAACGTTTGGCACTGCAGGATTCCTGGCAGCGTTTCGAGAACTCGGAAAAGTAGATGATGCAGAGACGGAATCGGCAACATGGCGCTGAAGGGGATCTTCGATCGCAAGGGCCTCGATCCCTCTTTATTCGGCGCCTATGACCGGAAGGGGGCGGCCCCGAGCGAAGCGAAGACGGATGAAAAGTAGTCGCCTATCGCCGCGGCGGCCGTAGAGTTCTGATTGGGTTCGGACTCTCACACATGAATTCCGATGTCTACAAGGCGGAACAACGACACAAGGAGGAAAGAATGGGCAGCCTATCATCTCGACGAATCTACAACCGCTTTGTGGGTCTTTCCGTCTGCGTGGCCGCATGTCTTCTTTTTGGATGCGATCGGTCCGCCGAAGAGAAAGCCATCCAACCGAAAGCACCTGTCATTTAGATTGACGAAAAGCCGGGCTCCAATCCGTGGACCCGTTTGAACTTTCCGGATTCAGAAATCAACTTCCAGTTCGCGGTGGTGAGCGACAACACCGGTGGTGCCTATCCCGGCGTCTTTGACGCAGCGATGACAAAGTTGAATTTGGTTCAGCCTGAATTCGTCATGAGTGTCGGCGATCTCATCGAGGGCTATAGCAACGACAGGGAGATGTTGGTCGCGGAATGGGAGGAGATGGACGCGATGGTGAACAGGCTCGACATGCCCTTCTTCTATGTCGTTGGTAACCACGATGTCGGAGATGACATGTCGCGAGAAGTCTGGCTCGAGCGATTGGGCCGCACCTATTACCACTTCGTCTACAAGGATGTTCTCTTCCTGGCGATGGACACCGAAGACCCGCCTCAGGGAATTCCAGATTGGTTGGCGCGCGATTTGCGAAAACTCCGGGAGTTGGAAGAAAGCGACCCGGAAGAGTCGAAGAGGCTGTCGGCCGAGGTGACGTCGAAGGTCAAGCAGGCCTTTCTGACCGGGGAAGAATATGCGCCCGCCTTCACGGACGAGCAGGTGAGCTATTTCCAGGATGTCCTGGCGAAATACCCTGACGTGAGATGGACATTTCTGTTCGTGCATCGCCCCGTCTGGCAGGCGGACAAACCCGATCCGGGTTTCATGGCGATCGAAGCGGCTTTGAAGGGTCGGCCCTATACGGTTTTCGCCGGTCACGCACACACTTACGAATATCAGCAACTCCAGGGGATGGACTACATCCGTCTCAGCACGACCGGAGGAGCGTGGCTCCTGGATCCCCCTGGAAACTTTGATCACATCGCCTGGGTCACGATGACGGACGAAGGCCCGGTGGTGGGCACCATCACGCTCGATGGAATCTTCGACAAGACCGGAGAACGAAAGCCGGTTCGAGATTCGTTTCAGTAACCGTTGGCGCGTTGCCGAGCATTGGCTCGATCATCATCAAGGATCAGCCGCTCCCTCGAAACCATCGCGCAACGCACACTCTCGGAGTTCAAGGGGATGCTGATCGCGAGATGATTGGCTTCGGGATTGGATAATGTTTCTGACTCGAAAGATGGAAGACATGGAGAAGGAGGGATTGATGAGAACGTCAGCGCGCTTGTTGAGGGATCCCGTGTCGTTGCTCCTGGTCATCGGGCTGTCCGCCTGCAGTACCCTTGGAACGGATCCGAAACAGTCGGACGAAACAGCTGCTCGCGTTGAGGAGGTCAAGGAGATAGCGCCGGGCTTCCTGCAGGGTTATCTGTCGCAGGAAGAGCAGCTGGACAGCAAGGCGTTCGTACCCCCCGCCCCCGCTGCGGAATCTGCGATCCAGGCGCTGGACACCGCCTGGAGTGAGAAGATGGTGCAGCTGCGGGGCACGGCGCGTTGGGACCTGGCGATTAACGATGCCGATCTGCACTTTCCCGCCGCAGCGAACGTCTTCTCGTGCACGCTGGGCATCGCAATCAGTGACCAAGAGACGCCGGCGCTCTACATGCTACTGCGGCGGACTCTGACGGACCTCGGGCTGTCCACTTACGCGGCCAAGAACGCGTACCAGCGCCAGCGTCCGTTCATGGTCAATGGGGAACCCGTCTGCACCCCGGATGACGAGGAAGCCTTGCGCAAGGACGGGTCGTATCCCTCCGGCCATACCGCCATCGGTTGGGGTTGGGGGTTGATCCTGACCGAACTCTCGCCGGATCAGACCGAGCTTCTCGTTTCGCGAGGTCGCTCCTTCGGTGAGAGCCGCAACGTCTGCAATGCGCATTGGTACAGCGACGTCGTGGCCGGCCGCCTGGCAGCCGCGGCCGCAGTCGCCAAGCTACACACCAAGGAACAGTTCCTGACGGCGATGAGTGACGCACGCGACGAAATCGTCAGGCTGCGCGGGGCGGGCGTCGTCCCCACGGTCGACTGCGAGGCCGAGGCGAACGCTCTGGCCGCGCCCTTGCACTAGGCGTAATAGGGGTAATAGGCGTATTAGGCGTAATAGGCGCATTAGGCGCAACATGTGCACGAGGCCACCTTCTAAACGTTATGCTTCATCGCTCCGGAGAAGGCGCATTGAAGCAGCCACCTCCAACCGACCGAAGGAGATCCTGATGCTGCGACGAGGAATCATTGTCGCCCTTGCGATCGTAGTGGTTGCGCTCAGCCCGCCCGCGTGGGCCTGGGATCATCCCGGCCACATGACGACCGGTGCCATCGCATATGACGATATCGAGCGCACTCGCCCAGAACTGATCGAGAAGATCGGCATGCTCTTCCTGGCCCACCCCGATACCAGCCCCTTCTGGGTGGCTGCGGGAGAAGCCAAGGGCAAGGAGCGTGTCCGACGCATGTTCATCGAATGCGGGCGCTGGGCGGACGACGTGAAGTTCACGCCCAGCGATCGGCCGACCTTTCATACGGCTCGCTGGCCCATCGTGACGAAAGACGCCCCGCCCGCCGCAAAGGCAATGGCGGCGGCACGAGAAGGTAAACCTGCCGGACAGGCGCTCGAGGCCCTGACGCTGAATTTCGCCGTGCTTTCGAACCCTGAATCCAGCGGTGCCGAACGCGCGCTGGCGCTGTGCTGGACCTTTCACATTGTGGGCGACAT
>JAQBEG010000479.1:0-3688 GCA_032123985.1 Deltaproteobacteria bacterium | reverse complement strand
AAGAAGCACGAGGGTGAATCGGAGATCGTCGCCCAGGCGGGTCGTAAAGGCGCGATCACTATTTCGACGAATATGGCCGGTCGCGGGACCGACATCCTGCTCGGCGGCAACCCGGAGCAGATGGCGTTGGCCAAGTGTGGCCACGACAAGGATCACGAAAACTTCGAAGCGATACACGCGCAATTCGAATCGAAATGCGCGGCGGAGCGAAAAGAGGTTCTGGCGGCGGGCGGACTGCATATCCTCGGCACCGAACGGCATGAAAGTCGGCGAATCGACAATCAGCTGCGCGGAAGGTCGGGTCGCCAGGGCGACCCCGGGTCGAGTCAGTTTTTCCTCTCTCTCGAAGATGATCTGCTGCGCATCTTCGCAGCAGATCGCGTAGCGCTGTGGTGGGATCGAGTCGGCGTAGAAGAGGGCGAGGCGATCGAAAATCGAATGCTCTCGCGCGTGATCGAAGGCGCGCAGAAGAAGGTCGAAGCGCGCAACTTCGATGTTCGCAAGCATCTTCTCGACTACGACAACGTGATGAACAAGCAGCGACAGGCCTTCTATGCACGCCGACTGACCGCGATGTCCTCCGACGCCGACGCCATCCGCGAAGAAATCGAGGCCTGTCTCGAGGGCTTTGTCGCGAATCTTCTCGAACGATCGTGGCCCCAGCGTGGAGATCCCGAATCGGACGAGTACGTCGCGATGTCCCATGCCCTGGAAGCGCAGTTCGGAGTTGCGTTGTCGATCGAGGCGGCTCCCTTCCGAACAGAAGATGGAAAGCGTCACGGCGACAAGGACGCGCTCGGCCATGCCATCCTGGAGCGTTTGACCGAGGTGCTCGAGGCAAAGAAGGAAGAAGGAAGGCTGCTCAAGGAGGAGACCTACGTAGACCTGGCAGCCTATCCGTCGTTCGACAATATTGTCCGTGACCTTCAGCTCCAGATCCTCGACAACCAATGGAAGGCGCATCTTCACACGATGGATGCGCTGCGTGAATCGATCAATTTGCGTGGTTATGCACAACGCGATCCCAAGATCGAGTACCAGCGCGAAGGCTTTGGTCTCTTCGGCGAGATGGAGCAGCGAATCGACGATTCGTTCGCGGAGTACGTTTTCAAGTTTGGTTATCCACGGCCGAACCTCCAGCCGCAGGCGACGGCGCGTCGCGTCGACGGTGGGAAGCCGGCGACTTCGCCAGCGGCATACGCTCTAGGCGCCGCCGCCAAAACCGCCAAAACCGCCGGAGCAGGTGGCGCGTCAATTTCGCCGGGCAGCGCAGCTACGGGTGGTGCGGCGGCTATTGCCGACGGCAAGGTCGGACGCAATGATCCTTGTCCCTGCGGAAGCGGCAAGAAGCACAAGAAATGCTGCGGAGCCTGATCACGCGATGAAAATTCAACGGGTGTCGAGGTCCGTCGCTGGCTTCAGGGCGGCCGGCCTCCATGTCGGGATCAAGAAGGTTGCCAAGGATCTCGCCCTGATCGTCTCCGACGAACCCGCGGCCGTCGCCGCGGTGTTTACCCAATCGAGCATCGTCGGCGCACCCGTCGAGGTCTCGCGCGCGCGCGTCTCCCGTGGTTGGACGCGCGGCGTGATTGTGAACAGTGGAATTTCTAACGTCGCGATGGGAGCGCGTGGCCTTCGCGACGCGAAGAAAATGGCGGCGATGGCCGCTCGCGAACTTGATTGCGAAGCAGAAGAAATACTGGTTGCCTCGACCGGCGTCATTGGGAAACCACTCCCGATGGATATTTTGCGCGTTGGGATTCCGCGAGTGGCGGAGGCGTTGTCGCCGTCGGGCTTCGAAGATGCAGCCGAGGCAATTCGAACGACCGACACGCACACGAAGATCGCATCCGTTCGATTTCGAATGGGAAATTGCTTCGTTACGCTGCTAGGAATCGCGAAGGGGTCGGGCATGATCGAGCCTAACATGGCTACGATGTTGTCTTTTCTCGCAACGGATGCCCCGATCGCGCCGGCCCTCCTTCGACAGATGCTTGGCCGAGTGGCGCGAGCGACCTACAACCGGCTCACGATCGACGGGGAGGGTTCGACGAGTGACACGGTCGTTCTGATGGCGAGCGGTTCCGCAGGCGGACCCACTCTGCGATCCGGCGGTGCACTTGCGTCGCAATTCGAGACTGTGCTGCTGGCGGTATGCGAAGATCTCGTGCGACAGCTGGCGCGGGACGGCGAAGGGGCGACCAAGCTCATCACGGTCGAAATCGAAGGCGCGCGGTCGGCTGCGGAGGCGGATCTGGCGGCTCGACGAATCGGCAATTCGATGCTCGTGAAAACAGCAATCTTTGGTGGGGATCCGAATTGGGGCCGTATCATGCAGACGATCGGGGCTGCTCAGATCGCCTGGAATCCAGACACCACGCGAATTCGGGTCGGCGGCGTCGTGGTCTTTTCAAGGGGTCGCTCGGCCGGTCCCGCGGCTCGAAAGCGGGCTGAGAAGGCGCTTCAGGCCGAGGAGATTCGCCTCCAGGTCGACCTGGGGCGGGGAAGCGGCACAGCGCGGCTCTTCACCTGTGACCTCAGCTATGACTACGTGAAAATCAACGCCGAGTACACGACTTAGGGCGTTACCGGGGATTCCGTCGAGCGCGTGGTCGCGACATCAGGATTTTGCTAAACACCCGCCAAATCACACGTTCCGAGTCACCCCGGCGGTGCCCGGAGCGGATCGAATGAGCAGATCCTGCTTTTTCGACCGCATCGGGTCGGGGATTGGACGACTTGGGGCGGAGGCACAACCGCAAAAGGAGAGATCCATGTCCGAGACGCCGGCCACACCCGAGGCCGTCACGACCCCTGTTGCCCCGACCAGCTCCACCGATACTGCGGATGCAGGTTCTAAGGGCGGCCTCGCCGAGGCCCTCAAGGAACAAGAGCTGTCAATTCGCTCGCTTCTCGAAGCGGGAGCGCATTATGGTCACCAGCCGGGGCGCTGGAATCCGCTGATGAGGTCCTACATTTTCGGTGAGCGCAACGGAACGCATATCATCGATCTGGATCAGACGATGCCGCTGCTGACCGATGCGCTCGACTTTCTTCGCGAGACGACGGCCGCAGGCGGCAAGGTCCTCTTCGTTGGGACGAAGCGCCAGGCGGCGGGCCCGATCATGATCGAAGCGAAAAGGGCCGGGCAGTACTATGTCAACAACCGTTGGCTCGGTGGCATGCTGACTAACTGGAAGACCGTCAAGAAGTCGATCGATCGGTACAACGAGTACATTGAGATTCTTGGTTCCGAAGACAAGAAGGCGGAGCTTTCGAAGAAGGAACTCGCCAGCATGAGTCGCCAGGTCGAGAAGTACGACAAGTCGCTCGAGGGAATTCGTGCGATGGATCGTACGCCCAGTGCCCTCTTCATCGTCGATGTCGGCAAGGAATCGATCGCCGTTCAGGAAGCGAATCGACTCGGCATCCCGATCGTTGGGATCGTCGACACGAATTGCAGCCCCCGTAATATCGACCTGGTCGTGCCCGGAAACGATGACGCGATCCGCGCCATCGACCTCTTCTGCACGGCTGCCGCCAATGCTTGTCGCGAAGGTGCCGCGTTGCATCAGGCCGAGTTGGTCGCGCAGAAGCGGGATACGCCGGCGCCGTCCAGTTCTGATTCGGGTCCGAAGTCGGGTCGCCGGGTCGTCGAAATCAAGCAGCAACCACGACGTGGCCGTTC
>JAQBEG010000478.1:0-2893 GCA_032123985.1 Deltaproteobacteria bacterium | reverse complement strand
CCCACTCCCGATAACCATGGAGCAGCACTTCGGTGTCGCTCGATGTGCGAAAGACATGGCCGCGCTCCTGGAGTTCGGCGCGTAGCTCCATGAAATTGTAGATCTCACCGTTGAAAACGACGCGGAGTTGATCGTCCGATGTCGCCATTGGCTGATGGCCTGCCGAAGAGAGATCGATGATCGATAGTCTTCGGTGGCCGAGGCCCACGGAACCGTCTTCGGCGATCCAGGTCCCGGCATCGTCGGGACCTCGATGTCGCTGCGCGTCGCGAAGGATCTCCAGCTGGTCTTTTGAGACAGGCTCTTCGCCCATGCTTTGCGGGCGTGCCAGGATTCCGCAGATTCCGCACATCGGCGAGATCCTAGGCGATTTCATCCGCACGCACGATATGATTGCTGACTCATGAATGAATCACCGCCCGCGTTACTCCTTGGACTGACTGGCATGAACATCGATGGCGGGATCGCTGTCGTGAGCCGTTGCGTCGCGCGCGCTTTGGACGAGAGCATCGATTGCGGCAAGGTCGCACGCGCCGATCGTGTCCTGCTGTTGGACGACCCGGAAACGGCACCCTCGCTGCCGCGCCGCGGCGAACAGCATTACTCACGTGGGTCCAAGCTCCGCTTCGTCTGGCAGCTATTTTGGTGCCATATGAGACATAGGCCCGATCTCGTCTTCTTCGACCTGACGGGCCTCGCGCGGAGCGCCCATCTTCCCTTGCCCGGCTTCCCGCCGCGACGCTATGCGATTTTTGCTCATGGCACCGAGATCGTGGGCGCCGAGAACGACTCGCGCGGCCGAGCCATTCGAGGTGCAACGCGAGTGCTCGCGAACTCAGAGTTTACGGCGGAAGCTCTTCGAAGAAATTTTCCGGAAGTTGCAGATCGCATCCGCGTCACACCTCTCTGCATCGACCCAGCCCGGGTCGAACTCTGGGAGTCTCTGAGCGATCCCCAGACGCGCACGGACGGTCCGATCGCGCTCATCGTTGGACGAATGTGGGCTGAGGAGAAAGGCAAGGGACACGATCAGCTCATCGATATCTGGCCGGAGGTAGTGAAGCGGATTCCGGGAGCAACGCTCTGGATCGTCGGTGTTGGGGACGATGTCGGTCGCCTGGAGGAGAAGTCTAGGAATCTGGGTCTCGCCGACCGCGTGCGCTTTTGGGGTCGCGTGTCGGACGAAGAACTCTGTGAGCTCTATCGACGAGCGGCAGTCTTCGCGATGCCGAGCCGTCAGGAGGGTTTCGGATTGGTCTATGCCGAAGCGATGTGGCACGGCATTCCCTGTATCGGCTCGAATGCAGACGCTGCTGGACAGGTGATCTTGGATGGCGAGACCGGATTGCTCGTTCCCTATGATGATCGACCTGCGCTGGTAGATGCGCTCATTCGAATCCTCTGCGATTCGGAGTTCTGTGCTCGGCTGGGCGAAGCAGCGGCGAAAAGAGCTCGTGACTACTTTGGCTACGATCGCTTCAAAGAAGACGTTCTACGTGCTCTCGAAATCTCGGATACCTGATCGATCCCGGTATGGCTAACGCGCTTCCAGTTTCATTGACCTCACGTAATCGATGACGCGGGCGAGGCGATCTGCGTTGCTATAACCGTCGCGGCGGCAACGCTCGAGGCCTGCGGCCGCTATTCGATCGCGTTCATCGGGATGCGCCATGTAGTAGCGGCACTTCTCCAAGAGCTCATCTAATCCTTCAAAAAACTCGGCCTCTTTTCCCTCTTCAAACAGGGTCTCGTGCTCGCTCGTTCGTTCGGCCAGCATGAACCTGCCACAGGCTGGAATTTCGATACTTCGTGTCGTCTGCAGATCGCGCGCCTGTTTCCGGAGAAAGCCCAGGTTGATTTCCGCGCCGTTCAAGGCTTTCCGGTAATCTTCGTCTCCGAGCACCTCGTCGATGATTGTCAGATTTCCGTGTTGGTGCGGGTGTCGGCTCCACAATGGCCCCCGCGCGACTACGGGTATTCCCGCCCGAGCCAACCCTAACATCATTCCCGCCCGATCTTCTTCGAACGTTCCGATGAAGCCAACCTCACATCCGAAGCGATCGCGGTCTGCGGCCGAGAGTTCGACTGGTCGATGAATTTCTGGACAGTAGGCGTTATCAGTAAAGAATACGTCGCGAGCGCCCCAGCCTCTTAGCTCTTCGATGTTGTACGTTTTCGTCGTCACATGCAGGTCGTACTCGGGGATTGATCGCCCGTACCGGATCCCTTCGGAACGCAGGATTCGGCAATCATCGGGGCTATAGGAAACAAGCCTCGTTTTTGGAGACTCGCGACGGAATGTCGCCAACGTTTCCGGGAGTACCGTCATGCTCTTGTCGACCCACAAGACATCCCATTGGCGCTCTTTCAGCGCAGCAAGAATGCCTCGATTGGTACCCAGCAGGTCCGGTGGGCGGTGAAGGCGAAAGCCCACTCGATACACCTGGAACCGCCAGCCACTCGGGATTCCATCCTTGACCAATAACGTCTCGTGTCCGAGCTCGTCGAATGCGAGTTTGCGCTGCAGTGAAGTGCCCGCTTCAGTGCCCACGTAAAGGATCGATAGCCTGGAGTCATTCGGCTTCCGGCCAGATGAGGACGTGTTATGCATGATCGAAGGCTTCCAATTCTGTCGTTTGCTCGAGGTTCTGCTCTATCGGCGAAATCGGTTGACCCGCACGAAGTCGTCATTGATCGATACGGGTAGCGACCCAGGCTTCCGATAGGTTCCCAAACGGATAATTGTCTGCTTCGGGAAGGGGGGCAGGGGATCGGCAGGCTTCTTCCAGCCCACGAATAAACAGTCCCTGACATCGAGCTGCACGCCGTCCCAGACCTGAATTCCCTGCCGTTCGCCGGTGGAATCGGCCGGTTTGTAGAAGACACAATCACG
>JAQBEG010000477.1:0-3158 GCA_032123985.1 Deltaproteobacteria bacterium | reverse complement strand
ACGTTTTCTTCATAATCGGACTCGTCACGCTCTTCAAGGGACTGAAGAATCTAAAACTCGATCTAGATTTGCCACAGGCCTTGGCCGGGTCCATCGCGTTCGGGTTGCTGGGCGCGATCATCGGCATCATAGTGATGCGCCGTGCCGCGCGGCACGCAGCAGGCCTGGTCGAAGACACGCAACAATATCGGCATGTGGAACGCGTTTTCGTCGTGCTTCAGATCATGACTGCTTGTGCAGTGGCTTTTGCACACGGATCGAACGACGTTGCCAACGCGATCGGCCCGCTTGCGGCGGTGCATAATATCGTCACGACGGGCGCTGCCGGAGCGAAAGCATCCGTCGAACCGTGGATGCTCGCACTCGGCGGGTTTGGGATCATCGTGGGTCTCGCGACCTGGGGCTATCGTGTCATGGAGACGGTCGGCAAGAAGATTACGGAGCTGACTCCCAGCCGCGGCTTCGCCGCGGAACTCGCTGCCGCGACGACGATCGTACTTGCTTCGCGACTCGGAATCCCTGTGTCGACGACGCATATTCTCGTGGGGGCAGTGCTCGGCGTGGGCCTCGCGCGTGGCATCGGCGCCCTCGACCTGCGCGTGGTTGGAAGCATCCTCATCTCCTGGGTCGCCACCGTGCCGCTGGCGGCTGCATTGTCGATATTCTTCTTCTACTTCTTCAAGGGGTTACTCGAGGCCTAGGCTCATACCCGAGTCAAGAACCGGGGCACTCGTCGCGCCCCTGCAAGGAAACGATTATGAGTCTGATTGGCGATCTCTTCGGTCGCTCACCGATTCGCCCGATGCAAACGCATATGAAGGCGGCTTCGGAATGCGCCCGTGCCATCAAGCCGGTGCTCGATGCGATGGCCTGTGGCGACATGGACGCTCTCGATCGTGGTCGTGCCGTCGTCGACGAACTCGAGCATCGCGCGGACGAACTCAAGCACGAGATCCGCAGTCATCTGCCAAAACGGTTGTTGATGGCCGTCGAACGGCGGGACATGCTCGAAATTCTGGACTCCCAGGATTCGATTGCAGATGTTACCCAGGATGTTGCAGAACTCGCCGCGTTGAGACGGATGACAACGCCGGAGGCACTGAAGGGGCCGCTCGCGGCCCTCGCCGAGGCGGCGCTCGCGACCTGCGCGCAGAGCGAGTCGGTCATCAATGAACTCGACGAACTCGTCGAAACCGGTTTCGGGCGACATGAAGTCGCTCGCGTCGAACGGATGATCGAGAAGCTCAACGCACTGGAGAGCGACGCCGACGAGCGGGGAGAAGAGGCGCTCCGCTGCTTATTTTCGATGGAGGACGAGATCGGAGTCGGTGCCTACTACTGGTACGAGATCATCAATTGGATCGGCGACATCGCCGACTACGCCGAACGCGTGGGCAATAGAATCCGACTCTTGATCGCGAGCTGAACGCTCCTGGAGGTCTTGGAGGTCTTGGAGGTCTTGGAGCTAGCGGTTCGCGCGCCGCCCCCGGCGACGATCAGGCTCCACGAGCGCGAAGTGCCGCGATCCGCGCGTCTAGCGGCGGGTGACTCGCAAAGAGAGCCGCCATCTTGCCACCGTCGATCCCCATGGCCGTCATGCCATCCGGAAGCTCCGCCGCACCACCCTTCAGAGCTTCGAGCGCGCCGATCATGTTCTCAGGCCCCGCGTATCGTGCACCACCCTCGTCGGCGCGGAACTCGCGTCGTCGCGAGAACCAGGCGACGATCATCGATGCCAGGATCCCGAGTAGGATCTGGGCGGCGATCGCCGAAACCCAATAGCCGATGCCATGGCCTCGCTCGTTCTTGAGGATGACGCGATCGACGAGGTGCCCGACGATCCGTGACAGGAAAATCACGAAGGTATTCAGTACGCCCTGGAGCAGTGTCAGGGTGACCATGTCGCCGTTCGCGATATGGGCGATCTCGTGACCCAGGACCGCATCGATCTCGTTCCTGCGCATGGACCGAAGGAGTCCGCTACTGACCGCGACGAGGGCTGCGTTACGGCGCATGCCGGTCGCAAAGGCATTCGGAGCGTCCGCCGGGAAGATTGCGACTTCCGGCATCTGGATTCCTGCGGCCTCTGCGTGGGCGCGAACGCGGGACACCAACCACTGCGAGTCTGGGTCGGTCGCGTCGTTGATGACTTTCGCGCCGGTCTGTCGTTTCGCCATCCACTTCGAGAGGGCGAGTGAGATGAAAGAGCCGGTAAAGCCTATGACCGCTGAGTAAATGAGCAGCGCACGAAGATTGAGATCGACGCCTTGTTCATCGAGTATGTTGCCGATCCCGAAGATCGAAAAGATGATGCTGATGACCGCCAGCACGGCAATGTTGGTCAGAAGAAAGAGTCCGATTCGCTTCATGGTCATTTTTCCTGTCGATACGAGTTTCGGCGGGAGATTATCACCGATCGACGAGTAGGGGGCGATTCGCGCTTGCGGTCCAGAGCAGCCGGACTTGTCGATCTCGAAGGAAATCGCAGCGGCCGCGAAGTCCTGAATCGAGCCCCATGAATCGTTTCGTGTTGGGGCAATTGCGCCCCGTACGAGTTTTCGTTTTGCTGGCGATCGCGATCTAGACTGCAGAGTTCAATATTGCGAATGGAGGAGAAGGTCATTGTCTAGACGAAGTTCGAAGGTCGTGTTGATTGGGCTAGAGGTGACGGGGTTGTTCGTTCTAGGCGGCTGCGTCATGACGCCGTTTCCGGTTTCGGGCGCATGGACCTAGGACGTTCGCGTCACGCTCGATGGGAAAATCGCCGCCGGCGAGAAGGAGGGAAAGGCCTGTGCGACCTCCTACGCGGGTTTCTATCCGGTGGGTGACGCCAGCGTAGAGACGGCGGCTGCCAACGGAGGCATCACACGAGTTCAGTCGGTCGAAGCGCTCGTGAATTCGCGCATCGTGATGGCGACCTATTGCACAATCGTTCGCAGTAGCTGGCGATCCGCGCCCGATCGAGAGATCCGGTCGGCCAGGGGCGTCGACGCTCCTGGCCGGTGATCTCATTCAGAGGGAAAACCGGATTGGAAACTTTCTGGCATCGTGACGGGAAGCGCTCGAGGTCGATAGAGATCAGCGCGGGTGCGCAATTCCTCGAGAACCATGAGTGTTTCGGCTGAGTCCTTCGCGAAAAAATTGCAGACGTACGTGAC
>JAQBEG010000476.1:0-9757 GCA_032123985.1 Deltaproteobacteria bacterium | reverse complement strand
CGGACTCATCGTGTCGGGCATGATGATCACACAGGGATAGCCTTTGACCGCAGCAACGAACGCAAGCGCGATGCCGGTATTGCCACTGGTCGGCTCGACGATCGTGGATTTCCCGGGCACGAGGTCCCCAGCCTTCTCGGCTGCCTCGATCATCGCCAAACCAATTCGATCCTTCACGCTGTTGCCGGGATTGGCCGACTCGAGCTTTGCGAGAATCGTCGCGTGGCAATCTCCGACAACGCGATTGAGTCGAACGAGCGGCGTTCCGCCCACCAGATCTGTCACCGACGATGCGATCTTCATTTTACCGGTCTCCGTAGCGGTGAGATTCCGCGGACTCTCTATACCCGCGCACGTTCGATCATAGACCATCGCCGACGCGAGTCAGCCACAGCCGATTCAGGATACGTCCGCCTCATCATCCAGCGCAGTGGAGTTCTTCTCTCTCACGGCATCGACGACCGAACCGACGAGCAATTCGAGTAGGACCGTGACGTAGGCGCCTGAGGGGAGACTGCATTGGACCCGTACCCCCCCACCCTGAGCAAGGGAAGTCACTTCGAGATCGACCGGTCGCACGCGCAACGGGCGGCGCGTGCCGCGGGCCCGAATTCCCCTTGGCAGCGTCAGCTCGGCCAGCTCGGGCAGTCCGAAGCGGTCGAAGACATCGCGTTCGAGCCGAGCAACGTCTCCAACCGGTGCTCTCATCTTCTTGCCGAAGATCGGTCCGGTCGCGCTGATCTCGAACGCCTCCGCCCGCGCCAGGTCGCGATCGAGGTCGTCGACCCAGAAGAGACCTCCGCTCTCTTCGACACGCGCGATATCGCCGAGTTCGACGCGATCGAAAGCGTCCGCCCGTTCGTCGAGCACTGCGTTGAAGACCTCTGACTGCAAGGCGGAGATGAGAAAACGCGCGGCCCTACGATCCCGAGGTGGCGGCCCGCCCTCGAGGAGTCTTCTCGCCTGCAATGCATTGTCGCCCGTGCGACCGAAGCGTTGCTCCCCGTACCGATTCGGCATGCCTCTCCGCAGCAATTCGTCTGCGCGCTGCTTGATCGTTTCGATCTCACACTCCCCAGCACGGCGCAGTGTGATGTCGAATCGATTTCCCCGCAGATGTCCGGTCTTCAACTTGTGCCCATGTCGATGAGCTTCGAGTACTTGTGCACCTTGAATGTCGAAACTGAGTGCGTCTTCCGGTGCGACTCCCTCGAGCGAGAACCATTGCCTCGTTAGGGCGTGGCGATCCTTGCGACCGGCGTACCCCACATCGCGTGCAGAAACGCGACCCGCACGCGCGAGATCACGTGCAACCTGTTCGGTCGTCCTGCCACGCTTCTCGACATACAAAAACGTATGATTACCCTCGCCCGACGCCGAATACATCGGCTCTTCGACCACAATGAAGTCTTCGGGCTCGGTCCGAATCGAATAGGCTTCACGCGTCTCTTCGAGCAACATCAAGCCTGCGCCGGGGAATACGGCCCGAATCGACGCTGCGCCTTCTCGACCGGTGCGAACGAGCGGCGATGAACGGGACACGGGCCATGAGATTCGAGCGCCGCCATGTGCACGGCCGTTCCATAACCCATGTGTCGTTCGAATCCGTAGGCCGGATAGCGGCGTCCGAGCGACTCCATATACGTATCACGATAAACCTTCGCCACGATCGACGCCGCGGCGATACTCGCGTCCTTCTCATCGCCCTTGATGATCGAGGTCTGAGGCAGCGCGACGCCCGGCACCTTTCTCGCGTCGACGAGCAGATGTCCAACTTCCGTCGTCCTCAAAAGACTCGCAACCGCACGGCGCATCGCTTCGAGTGCCGCGTGATAGATTCCGACTTGATCGATTTCCTCGACGCTGACCTCACCGATCCCGACTCCTACAGCGATCTCTCGAATTTCGCTCGCAAGCGAACGCTGCAGCGCTGGTCGGACGCGTTTTGAATCGTCGAGCCCGTAGAGTTCGATATGCACCGGCAACACGACCGCCGCCGCCACCACAGGCCCGGCGAGCGGTCCGACGCCGACCTCATCGACGCCCGCGATTCCGCGCACGCCCCGACCACTGAGTTCGTCACGCAGGGCCAATAGCCCGCCGAGTCGTTCGCGTTCGCTACGACGGGCTTCGAGGAGCGTCCGCGCACGCGTTTCGAGGGCGCGGGCGCCCGCTCGGGAGTCCGTCGAGTATTCTTCGATCAACGCTTCGAGATCGGAGTCACGCCGCGCGTCTCGCAATGCGTCGCGCAGAAATGAAAGAGGGCGGGCACGACCCACGGTCGGTTGATTCGGAGACATATGCGGGGGAGGCTCCACGGACGAATCTAGTTCGCGTCCGAGTCTCCCCCGGAAGTCGACCCATCGCCACCATCGTTTTCTGTAGCGCGCTCGAGACGCCGCACTCGCCGCAACAATTCCGGCAACCGCTTGAGTGCCGAGACCGACCGGTGCCAGCTGTACTCCTCGCTCGCGGGGGCCCCGAAGACACGGGCCCCCATCGGCAACGTCGCGATGAAGCCCGGCACGCGCCCCGACGAACGCCCTCTCTCCGATTCGCAGATGACCCGTCGTGCCCGCTTGGGCCATCACGATCGCGCCACGACCGACGACCGTTCCGCCGGAAAGTCCCGTCTGCGCCACGATCAAGGCGTCCTCTCCGACATCACAGTTATGAGCGATCTGAACCAGATTATCGATCTTGGCACCGCACCGGATCCGAGTCTCGTCCAGGGTCGCGCGATCGACGGTTGTGTTCGCGCCGATTTCGACGTCATCCTCGACGATGACGCAACCGCGCTGAGCCATTGCGATGGGGCGACCGGATGCGTTCGGCACATAACCAAAGCCGTCGGAGCCGAGCACCACGCCCGGATGCAGAACGACGCGATCCCCAACACGGGTTTCGTCGCACAGGATCGCGCCGGCGTGGACCCAGCAATCAGCGCCGAGTTCGACATTCGCAGTGAGCGTCACGTTCGCGGCGATGACACTGCGCGCCCCCACGCGACAGCCGGGTCCGACGACCGCGCCCGGTCCGATCGATGCAGTCGGGTCGACGACCGCCAACGCGTCGACGTATGCGCCGACCGCGATGCCCACCGGCGGACGAAGGGCCGGGGCAAATTCTCGAATCAATCGGGAGAAATCATGGGCTGGATGCAAGCTGCGAAGCGCCGCTCGACCGCCGACTGCGACACCCGGCAGTACGACCACGGCGCGTGATTCACTGGTCACAAGAGCCGATGCGTAGGCCGCGTCGCGCAAGAAAACCAACTCATCAGCCTTCGCTTGACCCAGCGAGGCGAAGCCGGAGATCTCGAAGTGCGCGTCGCCCTCGACGGGACATCCGAGCAGCGTCGCCAGTTCGGCCAATCGGATCGGCCGGAGCGTTCGCGGCACGATCTAGCGAGCGAGCAGCACGGACACGGGAGAGGTCCGTACTACGGAAGAAGCATTACTTCCGAGGAAATACTCCGTAATGCGGTTACGTCCATACGCACCCATCACGATCAGACTCGCGCGGACCTCCTTGGCGGTATCGACGATCTTCACGTCGGGCCGACCGAGTGTCGAAGACGTTTCCCGGACGGGAACCGAGAGTCCACCGACGAGTTGCCGAACTTCGTCGAAACGGGCGACCGCCCGTCCCTTGTCCTTCGAGTCGACGAAGACATGCACTGCTTCGTTCAGGCCGTTTGCCAATGCCACCGCGATCTTTGCGGCGATGCGCGAGCCCGGGGATCCATCGAAGCCGAGCACGAGTGGACCGGTAAGCGGTGCACCGGCCGGAACAATGATGGTGGGCTTGCTCGTCTTGCGAAGAATCGCGTCGACGGTCGCCCCGACCAGACCGCCGCGATCACTCATGCTCGCGCCCGTCCGGCCCACCAGTAGTAGATCCGCGCCCTGTACTTTCTCGATGATCCGATCATCCGGAATTCCTTGCAGAACCTCACAGGTCGCATCGAGACCTTCGCCGCGAGCGCGCTCGCTAAAGCGCCTTGCCACCGCCTCTGCGCGTGCTCGGTAATACGAGGTGATCTCGGCCTCTGGAAAGGCTGGGAGAGCCAAACCGTTGCCCGCGGGCGCGCGAAGCAATCGATCGTCGACCACCGACACTGCCAATAGGCGTGCACCCAGCCGCGATGCAAGGCCCATCGCAGTTTGTTCAGCGGCGCTCGCGTCCTCTGAACCGTCCGTCGCTACCAGAATCGTCTCAATCATTTCGTCGCTCTCCAATATCCCACCCGCAGGATCGAAGGTTACCCGCAGGATCGGCAGAACGACCCCGAAGGTTATGACCTTCGGGGCACGAATCTCACGGGACAAGACTAGATCACCCCCGAGGGACATGCAAACTCGGCTCAACTCGCTCAACCACGGGTTGGAAATGAGCTGCGAGGGGCCGCTTCAGCGCAGGGTGATAAGGTCGGGGCGTGGCTTCCCCCAATCCTCATTTGAACGCCGATCTGGCGAATGCTCGGCGCTCCTGGGGCCTCGAGAAGCCGTCGCTGGGACTCTCGCTTGGCGGCGCGCACACGACGGATCAGGTCGATCGCCATCGTAGCTGGGTGGCCCTGGCGGAATCCCAGGAACTGCATTCCGTTTGGTTGCCGGAAATGCATTTCGCTACCGGGGCCTGCGCCGCTCCTCTGGTCGAACTCGCCGGATTCGCCGCATCCACCGACAGATTGCGATTCGGCACCACCTCACTACTCCTACCGCTACACCCGCCCCAGCAGATTGCGGCCGAGATCGCGGCTCTCGACCAGCTTTCCAGCGGACGAGTCCTGATCGGGCTCGGCCGCGGCTTCAACAAAAAGATGCTCGCAGCTTTCGATGTCCCACCGGCGGAAAAACGCGACCGATTCGACGCCGCCCTCGATCGACTCTTTGACCTCTGGGCTAGGGGCAACGAAATGAATTCCGCCTTCGCGACGCACCAGAAACCACATCCGCCGCTGGCGGTCGCGGCCTTCGGTCCGAAAGGGCTCGCCCAGGCCGCGCGACGCGGCCTCCCCTACCTTGCTTCGCCGGTCGAGACGCTCGACCAGATTGCCGACAACCAGGAGCGGCATCGTGCGCAGCTGCCGGATCCGAGCCAGCCGGCACTATCACTCGTGATGCGCACGGTTTTCGTCTCGGATGACCAGACGGATCTAGCCGATGCGCGCGATTCGCTCGACCGGGAGATGACTGGGCGAAGGGCTGGCATGCCTGACGCGGTCCGCAAGGCGCTCGATGCACCGCTCGACGAGCGGGCCGTCCTCGGGACGGTCTCCGAAGTCACGGAGCGGCTGAAAGCGGATCACGCACGCCTGGGATTCGACTTGCTGATCGTGCGCCCTCAATTCGCAAGAATGGAAACTGCGCTGCTCGAACGTTCGCTCGTGCGGCTTGTAGAAGAGGTCTGGCCGGCGGTCATCGAAGCGTCCTAGTCTGGCCTCGGGACTCAACTCAGTCCGTCTCTTCGCGGGTGAACGTCACGAAAGCCATGCTCGGTCGCTTCGAAGAGTCACGCATCGCAAACTGCATCGTGTCGAAGTTCCAGCCATCGGCCGTCCACTCGTTGAGCGTTTTCTCGATCTCCTCATCGGTGACCGTTGCGAGTTCGACGACCTTGTAGCGAAGCGACACGTGCTCTCCTTCGATTGACGAGGCCTGGCTCCGGCGCTCGTTCTGGTTCGAGTCAAAGCTGCTCGGCCAGATCTGCCGCGGCGTACGTCAAGATCAGATCCGCACCCGCCCGCTTAATCGAAACCATTGCCTCCTGCATCGCCCGATCAGCATCGAGCCAACCACGCTCGCCCGCCGCCTTGATCATCGAGTACTCACCCGAAACATGATAGGCGGCCAGCGGAACGTCGAACTCCCGGCGCGCATCAGCAAGGATATCGAGATAGGCCATCGCCGGCTTCACCATCAGCATGTCGGCGCCTTCCTCGAGATCGAGGCGCATCTCGCGCAGAGCCTCCCGACGATTCGGGGGATCCATTTGGTACCCGCGACGATCGCCGAACTCCGGCGCGCTCTCGGCGGCGTCCCGGAAGGGCCCATAGAACGCGCTGGCGTATTTTGCGGCGTAGGACAGGATTGCAACATCTTTGAAGCCGTTCGAGTCGAGCTCGCGGCGAATCACGGCGACCCGCCCATCCATCATGTCGGATGGCGCTACGATGCTCGCACCGGCCTGCGCATGAGACACGGCGGTTTTTGCTATGCGCTCGAGGCTCGCGTCGTTGTCGACCTCTTCGCCATCGAGTAGCCCACAATGCCCATGATCGGTGTACTCACAGAGACAAACATCTGTGATCACGCAAAGTGAAGGAAGTGAACCCGCGATCGCACGGGATGCCCGCTGGACGATGCCATTGGGATCATCCGCGCCCGAGCCGCGCGCGTCTTTTTTTCCCGGAATGCCAAATAGAATCACCGCGGGAACACCCAGGTCCGCAACACGCTTCGCCTCGAGAACGACCTGGTCGACGGAATGTCGGTACACGCCAGGCATCGAAGCGATGGCTTCACGAACGCCAGACCCCTCGACCACGAAGAGGGGCAGGATCAGATCCTCCCTCACGAGTCGATTCTCACGAACCATGCCGCGTAGGGTCTCGGTTCGTCGCAACCGTCGCATCCGCGTAACCGGAAAACTCATTTGCCAACTCCCCGGCTCGCCGCCGCACGAACGAGCCCCTCGACCATCGCGGACACGTCGGGCCGATCTGGTACAACCGTGGGCGTCATGCCGAGCGTCTCCAGCCGCTTTGCCGTCGTGCGGCCGATCGCGGCGATCATACACTGGCTCGCTGCCTCTCGGCTCTCATCGTCCAGACAGGAAAGAAAATGATCCACGGTCGACGGGCTCGTGAACGTCAATGCGAAAAGTTCCCCACCAACGAGCCTACGCCTCAGCCCCAACACGTCGATCTCCGGCCGTCGATTCACGTAGAAGGGAATTGCATCGACCTCGATGCCCGCTGCGCGCAGCCCGTCGGCGATGGTCGTGCGGGCGATCTGAGAGCCCGGGATCAGGACACGTCCGCTGCCGGCGGGTAGCGCCTGGAGCAATTGTCCCAGGAGCGCTTCGGCATCACTTCGACCGGAGGCGACGAGATGGACCGGAAATCCCGCGGCCAGCACGGCCTCCGCGGTTCGAACGCCGACACAAAAAGTGCGTGTTCTGGCGGCGAGCACGGCAGGTTGCCCAGCCGTCGACTCGAGCGCGCGCGCGAAAAAACGCACGGCGTTCGAACTCGTGAAGACGATCGATTGATATTGATCGAGACTCTTCGTCACCGCGACGATGCGCTGTCCGATCTCGGGATCCTGATTCGCAACGAGTTCGATCATCGGCTCGAAGACCGGCGCCGCGCCGACCGAACGAAGCTCGCTAGCCAGCTCGGCCGCCTGTTCACGGGCGCGCGTCACCAAAACGCTGAGTCCGAACAACGGTTGTCGTTCCCACCATGAAAGTCCTTCTCGCAGTCTCACGACGTTCCCCACCACAACGACCGAAGGTGCGCTGAGCCCCGCGCTGCGAATCGCCTCCGGCAGCTCCGCGAGTGTCGAAACACAGGTGCGTTGCTCTGGGAGAGTTCCGTGCATAATCGCGGCCGCGGGCGTATCTGGCGCTTTACCCCCGGCGATCAGCTCTCCAACCAGCGCCGGAAGATTCCGCATGCCCATCAGAATGACGAGCGTGTCGACGGCGGTACCCAGCTCACGCCAACGCGTCTGCTCCGCGACCCGACTCGGATCCTTGTGGCCCGTCACGACCGCGAAAGAGGCGGAGAACCGCCGGTCGGTCAGGGGAATTCCGGCATACGAAAGCGCGGCCACGGCCGAGGTGATACCGGGCACGATCTCGAATGGGATTCCAGCCGCGGCGCAGACGCTCATTTCTTCGCCGCCCCGACCAAACACGAGCGGATCGCCACCCTTGAGTCGCACGACGGTCCGACCGGCGCGGGCATGTTCGACGAGAAGAGCGTTGATCTCGTCTTGGCTACGGGTCGGCGCGTCATGCCCGCGCTTGCCGACGTTCACGAGCACTGCGCGGTCGGGCGCGAGGTCGAGCAGCTCGGTGGTCGCGAGCTCGTCGTAAAGAACGACATCGGCTTTGGCCAGCATCTTGGCGCCGCGCACCGTGATGAGATCTGGATCGCCCGGCCCGGCACCCACTAACAGCACGCGACCAGATTCAGTCACCGGATCGTGTCTCCGCGGCCAATGCGCGCAGGATTTCTCGTCCACCCGAATCGAGGAGGGCCATGGCCACCCGTTGACCAAGTTCCGGAGCTTCGGTTTCCGGCCCAAGGATCTCCGCGCGTGCGATCGTCGCGCCATCGAGACTCGCGACGAGTGCTCGGAAGCGCAGCTCACCGTTGCCGCTTCGCTCGGCAAAACCAGCCATCGGAATACTGCAATCGCCGCCGAGCACAGCCTGAAACGTCCGCTCAGCGCGCGCAACCATGCCCAATTCCGGACTCTCCAGGCTTCTAATTCTCAGATGCCATTCGTCGTCTGCGCGAGTCTCGAGCGCCAGGAATCCCTGCCCGACCGCCGGCAACATCGTATCCGTCGAGATTCGCTCATCGATCCGCTCGGCGAGCCCAAGTCTGTCCAGACCGGCACATGCGAGGACGACCGCATCGAGGTCGTCCGAACCGAGTCGAGCCAGTCTCGTCGGAACATTGCCGCGCAGCGGAACCAGTTCGAGATCGGGACGATATGCCTGTAACAGTGCCACGCGTCGCGTGCTGCCGGTGCCCACCCTTGCCCCAGGTGGGAGATCCGCCAGCCCTGTGCCTCGCTCTCGGGCAGCCAACGCATCCCGCGGATCGACTCGCTCTGGATAGGCGGCGAGGACGCAACCTTCGGCGATCTTTGCCGGCACGTCTTTGGCGCTGTGGACCGCGACATCTGCACGTCCGTCGAGCAGCGCCTCCTCGATCTCCTTCACGAACAGGCCCTTGCCACCAATTTTCGCCAGCGAGCGATCCTGAATGCGATCACCAGTCGTGCGCAAGACGACGAGTTCAGTCTCGCAGCCGAGTTCTTTCTCGATGCGTGCAGCGATATGTCTGGCCTGGGTCAGCGCCAAATCGCTTCCTCGTGTTGCGATGCGAAGCGCCTTCAAGAATCGAGCTCGGTGTCTTGATCCGAATCGTCATCGACAACAGGATCGTTCGCATCTGGGTCATCGAGCGCGAACAGTGACCGCGCTTCGTCGAGCCGAGCAAGGCCGACTTCGCGATCGGTCTCATCGCGAAGTCGCGAGATCGGTGCATGCATGATCTTGTTTACGATTCCGCGCGTCAATTTCTCGATCGCTTCGGTCTGCGCATCATCGAGCCCCAACCGGCCCGAGTAGCGTTCGAGCTCCGCTTGACGGATCTCCTCGACGCGCCGTCGCAGATCGCGAATCGTCGGAACAGCCTGCAGCGTGACCATCCATCCATCGAAATGCTCACGTTCCTCGAAAATGATCCGTTCGGCGCGGTCGGCCTCGCGACGCCTTTCTTCTTCGTTCTCGGCGGCCACTTCCTGTAAATCGTCGAGATCATAGAGATACGCATTGTCGATCTCGTGTACCGCAGGATCGATGTTCCTCGGAACGCCGATATCGATCAAGAAAAGCGGCCGGGCACTCCGATTGGCAAGGCTCGCCTCGACCCTTTCGCGGGTGATAATGGGGTCATCTGTAGCCACACAAGACAGGACGACGTCGCTCTTCGCAAGCAGCTCATCGA
>JAQBEG010000475.1:0-2576 GCA_032123985.1 Deltaproteobacteria bacterium | reverse complement strand
CAGGTTCGAATCCTGCTCCGGGCACCATCCTGCTTCTCGGCCGCGCCGAGATCAATCCAACTGATCGAGCACTCGTTCACGAATATCGTCGGTCGCAAGCAGGTCTTCGAGCGCATCGCGATCCAGCAATGTCGTTCGCTGGTAGCCCTGCTCGGGCCGTCCGATCTCGACGCGATAGATCTCCTTTGGATCATCGAATATTTGACGGATTCTGAGAGATTGTTCCTCATCGCCCTCGAGAATCTGTGTGCGTAGGGAATTCACGATCCGATCGCTTCGATCGTCGCAGAGCACCAGCGGGTCCATCGCATTCGGCGTGCTGCGTCGCGCGTGTCCAAGGAGTTTGAAGGTGCCGGGTGGTTTCATAGGGAGACCAAGCATACCGATCGTGGCTCGCGCGATTCAACCATGAATCCGCATTGTGTGGAGGCGACGAATACGATGTGCGCGGCGTCTTTCTGCCTCGCGCGCAGCGAATAGGCGAGCAATTGGCAACAAGGTCTGCGCCGAGACGTCTTCGAACGCGATACCGAATTTCGCGTCGTCGTCTCTCCCCGTGGGCGTACCGAGAAGAGCGGGATGAAGTGTTGTCAGCAGCCACGCGACCTGTCCACGACTTCGAAACAAGCGACCGGACGGAAGCTGAAGCTCGATCTGGACAACGGTTCCAGGAGGCAATCCCTCCGCGGCGGTCACGCGTAGACCGCCGAGACTGATATTCGTGCAGCGCCCGAGCGGCGCGACGGGTTTTCCGTCGGTGGTCGTCAGATGTAGCTGCGCATGGAGCGGAATGCGTTCGCTGCCCCGTCCTGGATTTCGCCTCTGTCGAATCGTGCTGTGCATGCGCAAGCCCTGTCGATGCTTCTGACCGTATCGGTGTGAGGCTTGCGATCTCTTGAGTGCAAATCGGATGTGGCTTCTCGTGGATCTTCCCAGCGCGCCAGGGGATTTTCCCGACAGGACGATCCTCGGATCGGCTCAAGCCGAGGCGAGAGCGCGTCGATGAATGAGCCTCTCCGGGTGATCAGCGTGTCGATCCGGATCGGGAGTGGCCATGACGAACGAGCACAAACCAGCTTCCGCCATCGAGCGTTCCCTGTCTCAGGAGCTGATGGAGAGTCTCGGGCTGCCCCCCCAAGTCGATGTACGGGTCGTGGCCCATGCCGGTCGGACGACACTGCTCGAAAGTGGTGACGACAGCGGTTCCGTCATACCGCGTGATCGCGACCTGGTGCTCAGCTGTGACGTTCGCTCTTTTCCGCTCGCGGATCTGCTCAGTCTCGTTCATGGCGCGGGCAAGTCGGGTTATCTGCTATTTGAATTTCAGGACGAGGAAAAGGCGGTTTATTTCAGTCGTGGCGAGGTGGTCTTTGCCCAATCGAATCTTCGTGCGGATCGCCTTGGCGAGTGTTTGCTACGCAACGGGTTGATCGACCAGAATCAGCTCGAACTCGCAGAGAGGCACTATCACCCGCAGACCCGGTTCGGGAAAATCGTGGTCGAACTCGGGATCCTGACGCCCCGAGATCTCTGGAGCGGCGTCAAATCCCAGGTCGAGGAAATCGTTCGCTCGCTATTCAGCTACACCGCTGGATGGATCCATTTCTGGGAGGGCGAAATCGAGCCCGACAACGTCGTTCGGCTCTCTCTCCCAACGAATCGACTGATCGGAGAGGGTCTCGCGAAGCGCGATGAATTGCTGCTCTTTCTCGGCATGCTCGAGGATCCGCGAAATCGGATCCGCTTGGGGTCGCAGACGCGGCCGCCGCGGTCCAAAAACGAGCGCGCGATCATCGACGCGCTCGACGACGAGGAGCTCTTCCAAGGTCTCTGCCATCGCGTTGGCCTCGATCCACGCACTACCGCCCGGACGCTTCACTATCTAGAGGGCGCTGGCCGAATCAAGATCGAGGAGGACGCAGCCGCCTGGAGAACCGATTTCGCGACCGCAGACGACGATGTCGTGCGAGAGGCTGTCACGCTCCACGGAAAACTCATCTTCGAGCTGTCCGCACCGCTGGTGGCCCTTGATGGGGGTGAGCTGGTCGCAGAGCGATTGAATCGCGTTCGGGAGGAGAGTGCGGCCAGCGGTCGGACTCTTCTCGACGGGATTCAGTTCAATTCCTTCGCTGCGCTTGATCCGACGCAACTGGAGCATCGGGCCCTCCGCCTTCCAGGCGATCGCGTTCGTGAGGTCGATGAGGCGCTGGGCGAAATCGTTGCCTACCTCGAGTTCGAGTTGAAGAACCATCCCCAGATCGACGATTGCAGTCCATTTCTAGAAGCTGTTCACCCGTTGCGGGCTATGCTCATTCGCTGACTCCGCCCAGCACGTGGGATGCCCGTTCCACTCAGAGGACGCAGCCCGGCTGGCGAACTCGGACGGATCGCGCGATGTCCAGGGCCAGCAGAAAACCCCACCGTGCGACCGAACGCCGCAATGGCGATTCTTCGTCAGTTTGGCTGAGCGGAATTCATCCGGTTCGCGAAGCGCTCCTGGCGGGCCGCCGGCGGTTGGATCGTCTGTGCATTCGTTCCGGAAAGCAGCGCGCGGAACACGCAGAGCTAGTCGAACT
>JAQBEG010000474.1:0-4318 GCA_032123985.1 Deltaproteobacteria bacterium | reverse complement strand
CCTGGAGCGCTGCCGTGGGCGCGGTATTCCGGTCATCGAGGGTCACGCGCTCTCCCACGGCAAGAATATCCCGTTCCTGCCGATGCTCGAGATCTTTCGCGACTACTACGGGATCACGCCTCAGGACGATCCACGCACGGTGCGCGAAAAAATTGCGGGACGCTTGCTGCTTCTCGACGAGAGCTTTCGCGACGCGCTTCCGGTCGTGTTCGAGAATTTTGGCGCCGCCGACCCGAACCTTGCCATGCCGGTGATGGACGCGGAGGCGCGCCAGCGCCTTCTCTTCGCCGTACTTCGCCGTGTCGTGCAGGGCGAAGGCGAGCCCTTCGTGGCATTCCTAGACGATCTCCATTGGCTCGACCCGACCAGCGAACTCTTCCTGGCGCAGTGGGTGGACGCGGTTTCGGACGGCCGATCGATGCTGCTCGTGAACTTCCGCCCCGAATACCATGCGGACTGGATGCAGCGCTCCTGGTACAAGCAGATCGCGCTGGCACCGCTCGGACCCGAAGCGGTGCAGGAATTGCTCGACGATCTGCTCGGTTGCGACGAGAGCGTCGCGGGTCTTGGCGCGCGGATCCACGCGCGTACGGGCGGAAATCCCTTTTTTACCGAAGAAGTCGTTCAGGGGCTGATCGAGTCCGGGAAGCTCGAGGGCCAGCGCGGAAGCTATCGACTGATCGAGCCCGTCGCACGTCTCGAGATTCCGGTCAGCGTCAACAGCCTGCTCGCCTCGCGGATCGACCGCCTCGCCGAGCGCGAAAAGCACGTGCTCCAGGCCGCGGCCGTGTTAGGCAAGACCTTCGATGAGCCGCTGCTCCAGGCGATCGTGGATTTGCCGCAGTCGGATCTGCGCGGCGCGCTCGATACATTGAAGCGCGGTGAGTTCCTCTACGAGCAGTCGCTCTACCCAGTCGCCGAGTATGCGTTCAAGCACCCGCTCACCCAGGAGGTCGCACTCGGCTCGCAGCTCGGTGATCGGCGTCGCAAGCTGCACGCGGCGGCGGCCGAAGCCCTCGAGGAAAAGCTCGGAGCGCGCCTCGACGAGAACGCCGCTCTGCTCGCCCACCACTGGGAAGAGGCAGACCGTCCACGCCTGGCTGCGCGCTGGCAGCGTCGGGCGGCAGTCTGGGTCAGTGGACGCGACAGCGCGCAGTCGATCCGTCACTGGCAGCGCGTGCGTGATCTCACCGCGCGACTCGACGAGGACGAGGAGTCACAGCGCCTGGCGCTCGAAGCCTGCAGCGGAATCGCGATAATGGGCGGCTGGCGCCTCGGGCTCGGTCCCGAGGAGATGTCCGCCATCACCGAGCAGGGGAGGGCGCTCGCAGAGCGCTTCGACGATCGCAGCAGCCTGGTTCGGATCATCGCGGCCGACGCCGCAAACAAGGGCACGGCGGGCGACACGCAGAGCTACTACGAGGGCGCCCTCGAAGCCGAGCGGTTGGTCGACGACTCGCTCGATCTCGAGTCCCGGCTCATCGCAACCCTGAACCGCGGTTATTCGACGTTCTGCGTCGGTCGGATACGCGAAGCGCTGCCCAGGATCGAGGCGGTCGGCAGCCTGGCGGGTTCGGATCTGCAGGCCGGCTTCGAGGGAATGGGTTACAGCGCCTCGGTCTGGTGCGACAACGTTTCCAGCTCCACGCTCGGTTTTCTCGGTCGATTTGCCGCCGCCGACGAGCGCGCCCTCGTGGCGATCCGGCGAGCGCGGGACAATGACTTGAGAGAGAACCTGGGCTTTGCGCTCGGCACCGTCTGCACGATCGCCTGGCTCCGTGGGGCTCCGGGCGAGGGTCAGCCCGAGCTGCGGGCGGCGGCGCTCGAGTCGATCCAGCTCGCAGAAGACATCGCGAGCCCCTACTCCCGGGCGTTTTCACACTTCGCGCTCGCCGAGGCCTATGTCGTGAATGGAAACCTCGAAGAAGCCGAGCGCAGCGCGACCGAGGCGATCACATTGATGCGAGAAGAGGGGACGGCGCGCGAGTACGAGGTCCCTGCATTGTGCGTTCGCGCGCAGGCCTTGATCGGGCTGGGCAAAGCGGCTTCCGCCGTGGTGACCGCGCGCGAGAGTGTCGCACTCGCCATCGCCCAAGCCGTCCGCTGCCTATGGGGTCATCGCCTGCTGCCTGCTCACGCAATCCCTGCTCGCGAGCGAGGGATTGGCCGCACGCGCCGAGATGGAGGACGCGCTCGCGCAGAGCTTCACGTGGCTCGATGAATCCGGCGCCGAGACGCTGCGTCCGCGCGCCCTCGAGACGCGCGCCGCACTGGCAGTGGCGCTGGGCGACGAGGCTTCGAGTGCGCGGGACCTCGCGGAAGCGCTGCAGCTGTACCGAGCGCAGGATCTCCCCCACCACGTCGAGCGACTGGCGCGCAAGATCGGCGAGTGAACACGATCATCGGTCATCCAAGCGCAGAGAGATCGCTGTCGCATGTTAGTCGTCGTCCGGTCCCTCGACCGTGCTGATCCCCTTGCGAGACGGTGCCCGCAGGTGGCCGAGCTCTGCGATCATCAGCTGTAGGTTGAGTGGCTCCGTTTCGAAGCCGGCCGCTTCGGGTGGACTCGGCGGCTCGACCGCTGGGGTCGAGCCGACATCGGGTTCTGGCATTTTGGAATGCGATGCGACTGCGGCCTCCAGCTCGGCGAGCGCCGTGTGGATGCCGTCGGCGTAGATCCAGGGATCGCGCACCAGCTTCGAATCGACCAGGAATCCGAAATCCACCTGGTCGCCATGTGAAACCGCGGTGACGTTCATTCCGTTGGCGACCTGCAGCATCGACATCGGATAGATCTCTTCGACCCGCGCCCCGGCCATGTACATGGGGACAGGGAGCCCGCGTACGTTCGAAATGACGAGATTCCCGGGCAAGGGGAGCAGCGATGGGAAGCCATGTGCGACGCGCGTGAGCAGTCGCAGCGCCCCGGGCACGAGACATTCACCGAGCGCCGCGAGCGTTTCGAAGGCTCCACCCTCGAGCCGTTGCTTCGCGGCTTCGGCGCTCTGGTGGATCGCGGCGAGCCGGTGCGGCACGTCTGCCAGATGCGTCGCCAGAGAGACCGGCATGCTCGAAATCTGGTTGCCAAAGCTCTGATCTTCGGTCCGCCGCAGCGACACAGGGCAGAGCCCCACGACGGGCGACTCCGGAAGCTCGCCTTGCTCGATCAGGCCCCGGCGAAGACTCGAAGCCACGAGCTCGAGCAGCACGTCGTTCATCGTGACGTTGAAATGCTTCTTGGCATCGCGCAGCGGACGGAGTGGGATGCTGGCAAAGGCGAATGACCGCTGGTTACTGAGTCGGCCGTTGAAGGCGAGACGCGTAACCCGCGGAGGCGCCAGATCGGGAGGCGCATCGAACGCGCTGCCCAGGCTGTCGAACACGCGGCCCAGGCCCTCGAGCAACGCGCGCTGTGAGTGAACCGCGATGGCCCGAGGACGACCAAGTCCGTTGGTCAGCGCAGCGCTTCCGATCTCCCAGAGCGTCGGGCGTCTGGGCTTCGGCTCCACGGCATCGTCCGAGAGCTGCAGGTCGCGGGCCGGCTCGGGGCTGAGATCCATCAGGATCTCGCTCAGCCCGACACCCGACTGACCATCCATCAAGCAATGATGGATCTTCAGCAACGTTGCGACGCGCTGTCCCGCAAGACCTTCGATCCACCAACACTCCCAGAGCGCACGCGTTCGATCGAGAGGCTGGGCGTGGATATATCCCGTCAACTCGGCGAGAGCCGCGCGGTCTCCGGGCTGCGGAACGGCTGCGCGATGGACGTGGTTCGCGACATCGAAGTTCTCGTCCTCGATCCAGTAGGCCCGGTCGAGTCCCATGGACGGTTCGAAAAGCTTCCACTTGAATCGAGCGACGAGTTCGATCCGCTCTCGCAGAATCTCGAGGTAGCGCTCGAAACCGAATTTCGAACAAGTCGAAGGATCGAGGATCGTGAGCGCTGCGACGTGAGAGGGGGCGTTCGAAGATTCGACGGAGATGAAGACCGCATCTGCATCCGAGAGTTGTCTCGGCTGGGCGCTCGCGCGTGAGGGCATCGAAGCGGCGTCTCGATCTGTCTTCATTATTGGACCCGGTCCGATCTGAGGGGTCGCCGCCAGTGTAACGGCGTCTTGCCCCGATCCCAAGTCATAAAGCGTATTGATTGCGAAATTCGCATGCAGGGTATGTTCGTCCTGGGCAAAGCGCGGTGCAAAAATTGGATCGCCCTTTGATCAGGGCGCAGCGAGTTGAATATCCGCGAACTCCCAGACCTCGTCTCTCAATGCTTCCGTTTCCGCTGCAGATGCGTCCTTGCCTTGCGCCCGAAGAC
>JAQBEG010000473.1:0-2921 GCA_032123985.1 Deltaproteobacteria bacterium | reverse complement strand
CATAGAGGTCCCCGGAGAAATCGATGATGTGGGCCTCGGCAACGAGATCGCGACCATCTCTAAAAGTGGGTCGAAAACCGACATTCGTGACTGCCGGAAGGGACCTGCCTTGCCAGGATGCTCCGCTGCCGAGACAGCGTAGTCGACCAAAATACACACCCGGCGCTGGCAGAATCTCGGTTTCGGGAGCGAGATTCGCGGTTGGAAAGCCGATCGTTCGTCCTCGTCGATCGCCTTCGATGACCTCACCACGAGCGCAAAACGGCCGCCCGAGAAGCAGTGCCGCTTCCTCTACATCGCCCTCTGCCAACAATTCTCGAATTCGCGTCGAGTTGACATCACGCCCCTCGACCTGCACCTCCGGCACGACCGTCACGGAAAATCCCAGATGAGGTCCGCGTTCGGTCAACATACGCATCGAGCCTTCTCGATCACGTCCGAAATGGAAGTCGTACCCTACGTAGACTTCGACCGGACGAATCCGCTCGTGAATGTGATGGCCAATGAATCGCTCGGGGCCGACTCGAGCGAACTCGAGGTCGAATGGCTCGGCGATGACCGCGTCGATCCCCAGGTATTCCAACGTCTCGACCTTCTGTTCAAATGTTTCGAGAAGGCGAAGATTCGATTCCGCCTCGAGCACGCGCCTCGGATGCGGTTCGAACGTATAGAGGACCGATTCTCCGTCGAGCGCCCTCGCCCGATCGATCACGAGTTTCAAGATCGCCTGATGGCCACGATGCACACCATCGAAATTGCCGAGGGTCAGAACCGGACGTATAAACTCCCGGCTCAGATCCGAAATGCCACGAAAGATCTCCAAGTGCTTTCCTCGTCCGCTAACATGACCTCTGTGCGGATCCTGTCGCACTACTTCATCGCACGATTCCTCGGGCTGTTCTTGACGGTCCTTGTCGCCTCTATTCTCGTTCTGGCGATATTCGAACTCGTCCTCAATCTCGACGATCTCTCTGGCTTCGGCTCGGCTGCGCGCGACTCACCGGGCTCGACCCCGATGAATGCGGTTCGCTACCTCTGGGTTCGCCTGGCCTCCTACTACCTTGCAGACCTTCTCCCGCTAGCCAGCTTTTTTGCTGTCTTCATCACCTTCGCCTGGGCCGGCCGTTCGATGGAACTCGTTGCCGCCCAATCCGGCGGCATTCGGTTACATCGCCTCGTCCTTCCTGTCCTCGCTACAGCCCTCATCCTATCGTTTGCGACTGCCATTCTCCACGAGACGCTCATCCTGCGTGCACAACAAATCTGGTCAAGTGCGGTAGAAGGAAGCAACGACCAACCCGATTTCGGACGGGAGGCGTTCTGGTACCACAAGGGTCGGACCATCACCAATATCACCTCCGCCAACCCCGAGACACGAACACTCCTCGGCGTCGAGATATTCGAGCGTGGCCCGAACGGAACGATCACTCGCGTGATCCGAGGAGAACGGGTGAGAATCACAGACGATGGCGTCTGGCATCTCGACAACGCTGCGGTCTGGACCTTCGATCCGGAGGACACGACAAAGCATCCGATACTCGATGAAAACAGTTCGATGGCGCTCGATCTCGACGCGCACGACGGCGACGTGTTGCTCGGCGCTGACCCAGGGATCCTGCCGCTCCGTGCCCTCGCCAATTATCTGAACGCCAACTCGAGGGAGACTTCGTCCAATCTTCGACGACTCCGGGGCCTCTATCACGAGCGTCTCAGCAGTCCGTGGTTGGTCTTCGTTTTTTCATGCCTCGCTCTTCCCTTCGCTCTGCGCATCGACCAGAGAGGTCGATTCGCCGGCCCAGCGGCAGCTGCCATCGCAGCGCTCGGAGTCTTCTATCTCTTGCAAACTGCAGGGGCGACGATTTCCCGACAACAGCTTTTGCCTGTCGGCTTGACGCCGTGGCTAGTCATCGCTGTCGCGCTGGTCGGAACTTCGATCGCCCTTCGCAGAAAAGCCCTTTGACGGGCTGCTAGTTCGCGCCGATCGATTTGGGATCGAGGTACTTGAAGAACTCGTGATCGGGCGGGACGATGAGCGTCATCTTCTCACTAAGAGATTTTCTATATGCCTCTAGACTCCGAACAAAAGCGTAGAAATCAGGATCCCGAGCATAGGCGTTCGAGTAGATCCGAGCCGCTTCGGCATCGCCTTCGCCGCGCAAAACCTCCGAGTCCGCGTTGGCCTGAGCGACCATTTCGCGAGCCTCGCGGTCGGCCTTGGCTCGAATCTCACGAGCTTCCCTCTCGCCAACGGCTCGTTTCTGTCGCGAGATGGCTCGGCGCTGTTCTCGCATCTGCTCGAAGGTCGCATTCTCGGTTCTCACCGGCAATTCCGTTCGATTGATGCGAACGTCGACGACACGAACGCCGTTCGATTCAAGTTCCTCCGTTGCCCTCTCGTCGAGAGAATCGAGCAGCTCCGCCCGGGCCAAAAGCTCTGTCATCGTGAGCGTTCCGACGGCATTGCCGACTAGAGATCCCACCGTTTTCTGAATGCGATTCTTCGCGTCTTCCGATCCCATCGGAAAACTGCGGCGGAAGTCGAGCGGCGACTGGATTTGCCAGAGGACGAAGTAGTCCACGATCAGCCGTTCGTTTCCTGCGATTTCGATCTCGGTCGCCGCGGCATTCAAATACTGAATTTTCTTGTCGAAGACCTGAACCTCGTCCAGAAAGGGGATTCTCGGAAAATACATACCCGGGACACCTGCCTCGGTGAGTTCCGCGATGGGTTTACCCAATCGAAGCACGAGTCGATACTCGCCGGCCTGGTTGATGACGAGTGGTCCACTATCAATCTGCGCCGCCCAAAGCATCGCAACGACGAACGCACCCAGCACGATCAGCAAAGACAGGATTCTCATTGGACAGCCCCCACCGCAGGCGGCTTGTTCCCAAGCGGCAGCACGGGAAGCATGTTCACT
>JAQBEG010000472.1:0-6958 GCA_032123985.1 Deltaproteobacteria bacterium | reverse complement strand
CGCCGACCCCGTCAAAACCGGCCGACGCGAGAATCACGACTGGAGCAAGATGCCTAAAAATGAGCGAGGCGGCGTGACCTATCGCCAGACCGATGCCAGCTACTTCGAACGGCGCAGCCTGCGTCGCTTCGCGGGCGCCTGGTCGCTCTGGGCGTTGGGCGTGGGCGCCGTCATCTCGGGCGATTTTTTCGGATGGAATTACGGTCTGCTCTCCGGGGGCTTTGGAGGACTGTTGGTCGCGACCGTAATCGTCGCCGTGATGTATATCGGGCTCTGCTTCTCGATCGCAGAACTCAGCCCCGCCCTGCCTCATACCGGCGGGGCCTATTCATTCGGACGAACCGCCTTCGGACCCTGGGGCGGCTTCTTGACGGGCCTCGCCGAGAGCATCGAATATGTCCTGACACCCGCCGTCATCGTCGTCGGCATCGGCGGATATGTCGGCACGATTGCAGAGAGCGCGTTCGGACTCTCCGTTCCGGCTCCACTCTGGTGGGCTCTCTTCTATACGATCTTCGTCGGGGTCAACATCGCCGGTGTCGAGCTGACATTTCGAGTCACGGTCGTCATCACGATCATTGCATTGCTCGTGCTCGTCGTATTCTGGATTGGCGCGCTGCCTCTCTTCCGCTGGGAGCACGCGCTTTCCGTCACGCCCGAAGCGGGCGGAACGCCGTGGTTTCCGAAAGGCTTATCCGGAATCAGCGCGTCCCTGCCCTTCGCCATCTGGTTCTATCTAGCGATCGAACAACTCCCTCTCGCCGCGGAGGAAAGTCACGATCCAAAACGCGACATGCCACGCGGATTGCTGTGGGGAATCGCGACTCTGATCGTCGCCTCGATCCTCACGCTCTTCCTGAACGCAGGGATCGCGCCCGGTGCCGCGATCGTCGGCGCGTCCGAGGAGCCACTCTTCCTCGCCTTTCGTACGATCTACGGGGACGGCGCGGGATCGACACTCCTGGCCCTCGCAGCGGTCGCTGGACTCGTCGCGAGCTTCCATGCGATCATCTACGCCTACGGTCGAAACATCTACTCGCTCGCGCGCGCGGGCTACTTCCCGACCTGGATGTCGCAAACCCATTCAACGCGTGACACGCCCTACGTCGCGCTCATCATCGGTGCCGTCTCGGGCTTTACGATCGCTCTCGCGATCGAATACGGAAACGCGCTCTTCGGCGACGTACCGGTTGGCGGCGTGCTTCTGAACATGGCGGTATTCGGCGCGGTGATTGCCTACATCATGCAGATGGCAGCCTATCTGCGAATCAAATCGATGAAATCGCTCGAACGTCCGTATACGAGCCCACTCGGACGAACGGGCGCGGCGGTCGCCGGCCTGATCGCGTTGGTGACGCTGGTCTTTCTCTTCGTGAATCCAGACTATCGACCCGGCGTCTATGGCGTTGCGATCTGGTTCGCACTTTCTCTTCTGTATTTTGGATTCTACGCGCGACACCGCATGGTCCTCTCGCCAGAAGAGCAGTTCGCACAGCGGGCGCGCGATACGGAATAGCAAGGCTCAACGCAGGTCTAGTTTCCCTTGAATTCCGGCGCGCGCTTCTGCATGAAGGCACCCATCGCTTCCTTGAGATCGTTCGAGTTGAGCGTCGTGATCATCGTCCATATGCCATTCAAGAGAAGGCTCTGCTCCGTCGTGAGGTCTTCACTCTGACTCAGAACGAACTTCGTTCCACGGACCGCAAGCGGTGCGTTCGCAGCGATCTCCATCGCCATCGCGAACGCCGCCTGGTATGTCGCGTCGAAGTCGTCGTAAACGTCGTTCACGAGTCCAATCTTCTCGGCGCGGGCCGCATCGATGTCCTTGCCCGTATACGCCAGCTCGGCCACGTGCCCTGCGGAAATGATCTTGGGCAGCCGCTGGAGCGTGCCGACGTCCGCCACGATTCCGATCTTCGTCTCCCGAACCGAAAAAATCGCATCCCTGGAAGCGAGTCGAATGTCGCACGCGGTAGCGATGTCGACGCCACCCCCGAGACAATGGCCGTGAATCGCGCATATGACCGGAACCGGCGCATCGGCGATCGCAGTGATGCAACGCTGAAACTCGCGCGTCACGTCGAGCTGCCGCAAATTCGCCTGCGCGCCGGAAAGCGGGCCGGATAGGCTCCCCTCCCCTCCCGCTTGCAACATCATCAGGTCGAGCCCGACACAGAAGCTCTTGCCTTTTCCGGCGAGCACGATGGCACGAACTTCACCGTCTTCTGTCAACGCCGCGAGGGCCTCGGGAAGCCCCTTCCACAACGGAGGACTCATTGCATTCCGCTTGTCCGGCCGATCGAGCCAAAGCGTTCCGACCGCCCCGTTCCGTTCGATCGACAATACGTCTGAAGAAAAACTCATTCCGAACTCCTCCTGCGATGGACAACCGATTATGGCATAGTGAATGTCGATAAAAAATTCGAATCCGAGGGCAAACTCGATGAATACGAAGCTCGCGCGAGACCTGGGCCTGGAGTTTCCGATATTCGCCTTTACGCATTGTCGCGACGTCGCGGCCGCTGTTTCGAAGGCCGGCGGGATGGGCGTCTTCGGGGTCGCCGCTCATTCCGCAGAGGGACTTCGTGCGGAACTCGAGTGGATCGAGAACGAAATCGGTGACAAGCCCTACGGCGTCGACCTCCTGCTCCCAACGACCTTCGTCGGCAGCGACAAGGCGCACGGACTCAGCGGCGAAGATCTCGACGCGAAGATTCCGGAGGGACACCGTCGCTTTCTGGACGAGTTGCTCGAGCAACACTCGGTTCCGCCGCTTCCTGCGGACGTCAAACTCGCTAGCGAATTCGCCGTGGGCTATGAACGAAACAAGGAAGTCATCGAGATCATCTTCCAGCATAACATCAGCTTGATCGCGAGCGCGCTCGGGCCTCCGCCGCCTTGGATGATCGACATGAGCCGCGAGAAGGGCGTCAAGGTCGCCGCCCTTGCGGGCACGGTCGAGCATGCGCGACGACACGTCGAGGCGGGCGTCGACATCGTCGTCGCCCAGGGATACGAGGCTGGCGGCCATACCGGTCAGGTCGCGACCATGGTGCTGGTTCCGGAAGTCGTCGACGCCGTCGGAGAGATCCCGGTCCTCGCAGCCGGTGGAATCGGAAGTGGCCGCCAGATCACAGCCGCACTCGCGCTCGGCGCGCAGGGCGTCTGGATTGGCTCGCTCTGGCTGACGACCGACGAGGCCGAGACGCAGCCGGTCGTGAAGGAAAAGTTCCTGAAGGCCACGTCGAGCGATACGATTCGGAGCCGATCGCTCACGGGCAAGCCCGCACGTCAATTACGCAGCGCGTGGACCGATGCCTGGGATGATCCCACGAATCCAGACCCTTTGCCGATGCCACTGCAACCGCGGCTCGTCCGTGAGGCGCAGGCTCGAATTTCGCGATCCGCCCACAAATCACCTGGAGCCGCGCAGCTCAGCAACTATTTCGTGGGCCAGATCGTCGGCTCGATGAACCACACGAAATCCGTACGCACCGTGATGGAGGAACTCGTGATCGAGTACGCCGACACCATGCAGCGTCTGGGCGAATGGGCGGATAGCGAGTAGCCGGAGACCCCGCTGACGACTCTCGATATCAGCATCATTGTCGCGTACCTCTTTCTTGCTTTTGGCTTGGGGGCATGGCACGCGCGACGGGCGTCCGAAAACACGGAGTCCTTCTTCGCGGCTGGCCGAACTCTCCCTTGGTGGCTGGCCGGGACCTCGATCGTCGCGACCACCTTCGCCGCCGACACGCCGCTCGCGATCGCCGGGCTGGTCGCAGTCGACGGCATCGCGGGAAACTGGTTCTGGTGGGCCGACGTACTCCCGGTCGTCATCGGGACTTTTATCGTTAGTCACCTCTGGCGACGCAGCCGTGTCCTGACCGACAACGAAATCACGGAACTTCGCTACGGCGGCAAACCAGCTGCCGGGCTGCGCCTCTTCCGTGCACTCTATTTTGGCGTGATTCGCAACGCGATCGTGATGGGCTGGGTCAATCTCGCGATGGTGAAAATACTCTCGCTCGCACTCGGCCTCGACGAGAGCGCTAGCCTGCAGGTCCTCGCGGGCCTCTTTCTCCTGACCGTCGGCTACACAATCCTGGCCGGCCTCCTCGGCGTCGTCTTCACGGATTTTCTGCAGTTCGGTCTGGCTCTAGTCGGATCGATTCTACTCGCGGTTTTCGCAGTGGCTGACGTCGGAGGACTCGCATCACTCCTGGACCGACTCGGCGGCGACCACGACGTGCTCGCGCTCGTACCCTCTATCGCGGACGGCGAGGCATTCTGGGCATTCGTCGCCTATGTAGGCGTGAAGAGCTGGTCGAGCGGAAATACCGAAGGCAACGGCTACACGGCTCAACGCATCCTCGCGACACGCAGCGAACGCGACGCCCGCCTCGCATCACTCTGGTACGCGATCGCCCACTTCGCGCTCCGCCCGTGGCCCTGGATCATCGTCGGCCTCGTTGCTCTCGTGCAATATCCCGGACTCGAAGATCCCGAGGCCGGGTTCGTGATGGTCATGCTCGATGTCTTGCCTAACGGAATCCGGGGACTCCTGATCGCTGCAATGCTCGCGGCATTCATGTCGACGATAGACACACAACTCAACTGGGGGGCGTCGTATCTGACTCACGATGTCTACTCTCGCTTCATCGATTCGGGGGCCTCCGAGCGAAGGCTCATCTGGGTGGCACGCGCAAGCGTCGTGCTGCTCGCCGCGATCGGGGCAGCCGCAACACTGGGGATGGATTCGATCGCCGGTGCGTGGAAGCTACTCGCGACGATCACTGCGGGCACCGGACTGATCGGGCTACTCCGCTGGCTCTGGTGGCGCATCAACGCGTGGAGCGAAATTGCAGTGATGACGGCATCGCTCGTCGGCGCAAATCTCGTCGGGGTCTTCACGGATGTGACCTTTCCCTTTTCGCTTCTGATCGTCGTCGCATTTTCGTTGCCCATCGCCTTCGCCGTGACATTTCTGACTCCGCCCGAGGATCCTGCCGTTCTGCGCGCGTTCTACCTGCGGGTTCGACCGGCCGGTGCCTGGGCGCGAGTGGCGCATGACGCCGGGTTCCCACATCAACCAATCGGACCAAGACCGTGGCTCGACGTCGCCGCCGCCACGATCGGGATCTACGCGGCGATCGCGGGTGTCGGTTGGCTGCTCTTCGGCGAAATCGAACAGGGATTGGCAGCCTGCGCCGTTTCGGGAGTTCTTCTCTTCGTTGCGATCCGCGGAGCCGTCGACGTTGGAAGTGCCTGAATCGACGATTCCACACCCTTGCGTGGCGACGGACTAATGGGCTTCACTACTCAGCTGAACAATCGGCTTCTAGAGCGCGCCTGATCTCGCGGAGTGCTCGAAGACGAACCAGGAGCTTCGATGCTCGATCGACCCGATTCGGCAACACTCTTGAAAGCCATGGCGGCCACGCTCTCCGATGAAGTCCTGCCTACGACTTCGGGTTCGGCCCGACATTCGGTTCGCGTGGTCGCGAATCTGTGTCTGATCCTCGAACGTGAGGTCAGCACCGGAGCGTCGGCCGCCGAGCAGACGCGTCAGTCCCTCGCGGAATTACTCGAGCGCGACGCGACTCTTCCGGACCTCGTCGCGGAACTCGATCGCGCCCTTCGCGACGAAAGCCTCGACGGAGACGGGCGTTTCGATGAGCGGGCGCGCCGGGTCATTCTGGCAGACGTCGTGCGCCGCCTCACGATCGATCGCCCAGGTTACGCCTCATGAGCAGCGAAGAAATCAGCACGCTCACCGCGCGCCTCGCCGCGCTCTTGCCGGACGATCCCGAGGTCCGAGTAACGGGCGCGGCCTCGCTCGGCGCTCAACGCAGAACACTCTTTCTCGATGTCCTTCGCGACGATCAGACGACGAAGGCGGTCGCCCAGATTGCGAGCAACGTCCTCGACGTTGCGAATGTCGAAAACGAAGCCCGACTCCTTCGGGCCGCGGAGCGAGCCGGTGTAGCCGTGCCTCATATTCTCGCGGACGACCCAGAAACGGGCACCATCGTCTCGGATCACGTCGACGGCGAATCAATCCCACGCCGGATACTGCGAATGGTCGAAGCCGATCCGGGCCTGGGGCCCAAGCTCACTGCGGATTGCGGCACTGCGCTCGCCATGATTCATCAGATTCCGGCCGATGAGTTTCGCGATCTACAGGACCTCGCGGATCCCGAGCGCTATGCAGACGAGATGGAGCGACTGCTCGAATCGCTGACAACCCCTCATCCCACGTTTCGTCTCGGTGTGCGCTGGCTTCGCCGAAACAAACCAACGCGTGCGAAAGAGTCCGTTGTCGTTCATGGTGATTTTCGACTCGGCAACTTTCTCGCTTCTGATCGCGGAGTGTCGGCGGTTCTCGACTGGGAGCTCGTGCACCTCGGCGACCCGATGGAAGATCTCGCATGGTTGTGTCTGCGTACCTGGCGGTTCGGTTCCGACGACCTCGACGTCGGGGGTTTCGGATCGCTGGAGGCGCTTCGCACAGCCTACGAAAAGGCGGGCGGGCGATGGCGTGATGAAGCCTTCGCGTGGTGGACCGTCGCCCGAACCTTGTGGTGGGGGCTCGGCCTCGCGAGACAAGCGCAGGCCTATATGGATGGAGCCGCAACCTCGATCGTCCTGGCGGCCAGCGGCCGACGAGTCGTCGAACTCGAATATGATCTTCTTCGCCTGATGGAAGACTGAGCTCGCTACGGAACGGTCACCGCCGTCGCATGAATTTCCGTGCAGGCCGATGACCAGAGAATGAAATACTTGAACACGTAGTCGATCGAAATGCCGATCAACGCGTCGGCCTGAGACTCTCTGCGAAGTGCCGAGCCAACCGCATCTACGACGCTATTCCCACCGCTCACGGGGATGAACCCGAGAAGGTTGATCTTGCAGTCGCTCGCGCTCACGCGACCGATGGGGGTATAGCCGCCCGGAG
>JAQBEG010000471.1:0-3101 GCA_032123985.1 Deltaproteobacteria bacterium | reverse complement strand
GTGCGGGCACCTCGACGAGTTCCAAACTACCCGTTCGCGCATTCTGCAGGATCTGCTTCATGTCTCTCTCGATTTCACGAGCGTTCCGAGACGCGTCGGGATTGCCAAAATGGGATCTTTTGGTCGGGGACGAATCGGTCGGCATTCTCGAGCGTCGCGAGTCATTCTCGTACCCTCTCTACATGTCCAACCCAACCCGCATGTGGGGTGAATATTCTCTCCGACGAAATTTCTTCGAGCGCCCGGTCGCTGACCTCTGTCGAACCGTTCATGATCTCGCCAACCCGCACGTCTGAACTAGCACGCACCGCGGTGATTCGCGGCCCTGCGTCCTTCATCGGTTCAGCCAACTTCGCGAGCTTCTGTTCATCGAATCCCATCAACCGAACAGCGACGAGATCGATCGCTACCGGATCCGTCCCAGCCAGAATTACCCCAAGCGGCACATCGGTCGGGGCGAGCGGCCCTTCACCTTCGCCAGCCAATACGCCGTCGATAATCGTGAGAACAGTTCGTACGGGAGTCGGTGAATCGAGATGGAGCCCGTCTCGATCACTGTAGTAGAGACAGCGATTGAGATCGCAACACATTCGCCAGGTCGTGCGGTTTCCGTACCAGTTGCCGCTCCGAATGAACTCATCCCCGCGCGTCGCCGACTCCACGCGCCTCACCATCTGGAAGACCTTGAGCAACCGACCGCGCGCCAGAAATGGTCGTGCGATCTCGGTGGCTCGACTTCGGAGGCGATCGATCAATCGACTCTCTGGAAATTCGTCTCCGCCTTGTTCGACTGAGCCTAGACTGTGATGTGGCAGCCAGTTCTTGTCGCCGTTGATCCCGACTAGATTCTTGAGCGCCAATGTCACGCCGGTTTTCTTGTGCGTCTTGAGTTTGGGAAGGTTGATGACCAGATCGGCGGAGAGAACGGTCTCACTCAGGAGATAGGCGTTGCGGCCGCCATTGTGATGTTCAGCGGTCGGTCCGGGATCGTAGTCCGCACCGCGAAAACGATTTGGATCGAGCCCTGATCCGGTAAAGAAACTCCGGTCGCCAAGGTCGACGGCGCGGTAGCCAAGCGGATCGCCCGGCAGCACTCGACGCTCCTCGATGATGCCGTCCCGGAAGATCACCGTCTCGCGGCGCAAGTCGATCACATCGAAGTCTCGATTCAGCGTCTCGTCGTAGAGCGCAATGATCTCATCGAGACCGACGATCTCGCGAATCTTCTCGAAATCGCAATCCATCTGCGGCGCTTCCGCAAGCGAAACACTGCCTTCGGGGCCCGCGGCGATCATTGCGTAGTCGGCGACCGCGCGAAGTACGGAACCGTGCGTGATGACACTGTCGACACTGCCTCCCCGGCCGTCGTTGGCCGGATTCCAATGCCGGATCAGATTCGGTTTGAGAACGATCCGCTTGCCGGGCGAAACCAGCGCACCGATGGGATTCCAATCAGCCGTTCCGAAATTTTCTGCATCCAGACCCAATCCATGGAGTGACGCGCGCACGGCCGCGTAGACCTCGTTAACGGGCCCCAGACCTCGATCCTCTCCTAGCAGCCGATCGATCTCGGGGTAGCTCTTGCCAGGGCCCCAAGGCGCCGCGAGTCCTTCATAGCTCGGTCGACATCGAGCTAGCCCAACGCGCATCATCCGACGTTCCTCCCTACTGCGGACTTGACTGCTCGGAACTTACCATTCGCTTCCCGCGGAATCTCTTCGACCCTCCGAACATCGATTCTAATATCAGCTCCGAGTCGAGCTCGAATCTCTTTGCGAAGAGCATTCTCGGCGCGCGCATCGAATGTCGCTCGCGGCACGACTCGGACTTCGATCGAATCGATGCCCTCTTGAAGAATCTGTGCCTCCGCAATATCGAGTTGATCCTTGAAGATGTGATCGAGACGGCCGACCCAGCGTCCATCGGGTGTCACAACGTAATCCTCGACCCTTCCATCGACGTCGAGAAAGACATCGCCCGGCCGGCCGCATGCACAAGCATGCTTCGAACGCGTTCCAACGTCGCCGATCCGATAGCGAATGAACGGCGTCGCATCGTTGCCAAGACCCGTAACCAGGAGCGGTCCGCGAACGTAATCCGCCGTCTCCTCCTGGACCTCGACTTCGACGATGCCGAACTCCATGTCCAAATGGAGTCGCCCCAGCGCACAACCCGTCATCGACACGACGAACTCACTCGTCCCATAACGGTCGAAGACCGGTGCCGCAAATGCCTTTTCGATCACTTCCCGATGAAAGGCGAGCAGTGATTCCGACGAGGGAAAGACCGCCTTGATTTTTCCGGCCGGAAGAGGTCGGTCGGCCTCGAGCATCGCTCGCCCCAATAAATGAAGCGATGACGGATAACCTTGCACATAGACCGCAGTTCCGTCATGCATAGCCTCGATATACGCCGGAAGGTTTTCCTTCGTCATGTGATAGAGCGAGAAGAGTGTTTGGCCGCCCCAGGCATTCCGGCGCCAGAACGGCGGTCGAGACTGTTTGATTGGAACGATTACCTGACCGCCGAACGAAAAATGAGGATCCTCAATATCCACGCCTTGCCAATGTCGAAGTCGCCATACCGCGGCGTATTCCTCCGCGAGCGTCTCCTGCGTATACCAGAGCGGCAACGCACTTCCCGTCGTACCACTCGTTTTTCCGCACAATAGGTTGGCTCGCGGAATATCGGTAGCGATGAACGACTCAGGCGCGTCGCGATAGGTTGCTTTCTCGAGCACTGGGAATTGCGTCAAAATCGTTGCGATGCCCTGCTCTGCATCGAGGCCCGGTTCGGGTTCGGCGAGGTCCATCGCACGATAGTGCGGAACGAATAGCCGGGCGCGCTGAACGAGGTCGATCAGTCGATCTTGCTGGATCTCGCGAAGCGCTTCCGCCCCGCTCATCCCCGTCTCTATCCATTGTTCGAGCACATCGTGGAAATACGGCGTGAATCGGGCTCGCGCTCGTTTCCGCCCGGCCCAGGTACAAGCGACATTCTGCAACGAAATCGGAAGCGCTCCGTAAGCCGATTCCAGATTCATCACAACGCTTCCGAAGCCACCTTCTCCAGCGTCAGCTCCGCCACCACCGGCAGATGAT
>JAQBEG010000470.1:0-11396 GCA_032123985.1 Deltaproteobacteria bacterium | reverse complement strand
CCGCTTTCATCGAGGCGAATCGTTCGAGTCAGAACGCCTGCCTCTGTTTGTGCGCGTTGAGTGATCTCACGACTACTTCGACTAATGACCTCGAAGTGCGCATCCCGAAAAGTCGTTCCGGGAACACCACGAATCTCCGTGCGAAGAACCGGAAGTTCGTCGCCGATCAACTCGATCGGAATTTCGCCCTCGGGCACGTATTCTGTGTATTTTCGAAGGCTCCAGCTCTCGATCAATGCCGGGCCATTCGAAATCTTTGCGACCACGTCATCATTTTCAAGAGTGATTGTCGACAACGGAATCACTTGCGCGGGAGGCGCGAGCGGAACCTCGGGCACCGACCGGGCTTCACGAGGAGCGGGTCGGGCCGACTCAGCTCGACCCTCGATCGTCACTTCAGGCCGAGGATTCTCCTCCGACGTGAGCGCGAGGCCCTGCCGTTCAGCTTCGAGCGCAAGTTCGGCTCTACGATCCTCCTGATACATGACGTATCCGACGAAAACGAGCATCGACAAAGCGAACGCGAGAAGAGTGTTTCGATCCAAAAATTAAGGCCTTTACGGGACCGGGTCGTAGCCGCCGGCATGAAAGGGATGACAACGAAGGATGCGACGTAGTCCGAGCCAGGAACCGCGAAGAACGCCATGACGGGCTATCGATTCCTCGGTGAAATGGGAGCAAGTCGGTTCGAACCGACAGGTCGGACCGAAAAAGGCATGAATCACGCTGCGATAAAACGCAAAGAGTCCGCGAATCAGAATCCCAGGCCGAGATGATTTCGTATGTGAAGTCTCCATAGTCCCCTCGGGAATCCTATTTTATCCGGCCAGCAGCATGTTCGAGCCTCAAGAGCGTCGAGAGTCTCTGATCGAGTTGAGCGAGTGAAAGAGATGCACCGGATCGACGAGCGATGACGACCACGTCCAAATCCAACGCCAATTCCGAGCGATGCGCTCTAAACCAGGCTCGTATCCGCCGTTTGAACTGATTCCGAATCACGGCTCCACCCACTTTCCGACTGGCCGTGATTCCAAGCCGAGACCCACTCCGCTCGGACTCTCTCAAACTACTGGATTTAGGATGTTTTTTATCTTTCGGGGTGGTGATGACCACGATGTCTCGATGCGCATGACGGTTCCCGCGCCGCAAAACACGACGGTAATCCCGCGAATCCAGAAGCCGATCCGACCGGCGAAAACGGCCGGTCTCGTCGCCCATGATCTATTTGGACGCGACGGTCGCGGCAAGTCGTTTTCGACCCTTCGCACGGCGGCGCTTCAGGATGGCACGCCCCGCCTTCGTCTTCATTCGTTCTCGGAAGCCGTGTTTGCGCAGGCGCTTGATTCGGCTCGGCTGATATGTCCGCTTCATCGCTGCGGATCCTCACTCTCGGTTATTTGGTTTCTCACCAGTCGATTCAACGCCGAGGCTATGGCTAGTGACGTTCTGAATCGTGCGATACGCACCCTCAGGGCTCGTGCATCCAAAATTCGATGCGTGCGCAGCCTTGTCCAGCCATCTCTTATTCGGTGTTTTCGACTCGAACAGTTTCTCGTCATCAGACGAATCGGGCAGGTCCCGGGAAGCGCGAGAGCTTACCTGGGAGGTTCATGAACTGTCAATGCGGCGATTTCCTCGACGGATCCCCATTTCGGACCCATCTGACCGCCACGGTTTCGCCTTGCTCGTGTTACTCTGCCGACAGAAACGGGGGTTCATTCGTCGAGCCACGCGCTGTTGTCGAAAGACACTCCATATGACAATGACATGGCAAGCCAAGAAACGGTTTAGATCCAATCGCCTGGACTCGTTCTGTCCGATTTGCTGACACTCTCTACTACTACTCTATTCAATTAATCTCTAAACAGAAGAGAGAGCGGATGAAACTCTCGATTACAAAATCCGAGTTTTTGCGGGGCCTCGGCCGTATTCAGTCGATCGTTGAAAAACGTAACTCGATGCCGATTCTCGCAAACGTTTTGCTTGAAGCACCAAAAAAGGGCAAGGAAGCAAAACTTCAACTCGCGGCGACAGATCTTGAAGTCGGGGTTCGAAGTCTGCATGACGCCAACGTCAGCGAGCCTGGAGGCCTGACGGTCTCCGCGAAGAAACTTTTCGAAATCATTCGAGAACTATCGGACGAAAAAGTCGAACTCTCGTCTACTGAAAACTCCTACCTGGAGATTCGATGTAACCGAAGTCGATTCACGCTGGCTGGTACTGCAGCTGAGGAATACCCAACACTGCCCGAGTTCAGCCCGGAGAAGACCGTTCCTATTCCGGCCGCCGTGCTGAGTGAAATGATCGAACGCACGATGTATGCCGCTTCGGTTGACGAAACCCGATACAACTTGAACGGGGTTTACCTCGAAGTCCTGGAAGATACCGGTGCCATTCGATTAGTTGCGACTGATGGACACCGACTTGCCTGTGTTGATCGGGAAATCGAGGGTGACACGACCGCATTGGCGAGCGGTGTCATCGTCCCGCGCAAGGGACTGGGTGAATTGAAGCGTCTTGTCGATGAAGACGATGCAGAAGAAATCGAACTTGCCTTTGCCAATAACAGTGGGCTCGCGCGTAAGGGCGATGTCACATTGGTCATGCGCCTCATAGAGGGTGAGTTTCCCAACTACAATCAAGTGATTCCGAAAAATCTCACGAGACACCTGATTTTGCAGACGGATACGCTCGTCCACGCCGTTCGTCGGGTCGCCCTGCTTTCTTCTGAACGAAGTCGTGCGGTCAAGCTCGAAATATCCGATTCACAACTCGTGATTACTTCAAGCAATCCAGATCTTGGTGATGCTCGGGAAGAAATCGACATCGATTATGCTGGCGAACCGCTCGCAATAGGCTTCAACGCGAAATACCTGCTCGATGCGATAGGGGCGGTTCAAGCAAAGGAGGTCCGGTTCTCCTTTCAGGATGAATTATCTCCGTCGCGGCTCTCTCCTCCAGAAGATGAGAAGACCATCGCTGTAGTCATGCCGATGCGCATCTGACATGTGGCTGAGTAGTAAGTCGTCAAGCCAACAAAATCACTAATCTGCCACCAAGCCACGCGACATCCCTAGCGCACCCCAGGGAATCCCTCCTTGCGGCGAAAACTCCCATTCACGGGCCGGAGAACGGCCTCTGTTTAGAAAAACCGAGCCATTTCGCTTTGCTCGACCCTCGGGGTTTAGGTACTCTCCCAGAACGCCTGAGGGGCATTTCCGGCCGTCGGCTCATGCTTCGAATAGACTCGTCCAGCGCTCTCTAGTAGAGACACAATAAATCGAGGCCGAGTCTCGATCCCGCCGGAACAGATTCGCGGCACGACATATGCCAGAAAGACGGTTCGTGAGCTACGACGCCAGTTCGATCGAGGTCTTGGAAGGTCTCGAGCCAGTCCGAAAACGACCCGCGATGTACATCGGAACGACTGGCCCCGATGGCCTTCATCATTTGGTTTTCGAGATCGTCGACAACTCGATTGACGAGGCGCTTGCGGGTCATTGTGATGAAATCAGCGTAACGATTGAAACCAACGGCAGTGTCGTCGTCAGCGACAACGGGCGCGGGATCCCAACAGATCTCCATATAGAGGAAGGACGCTCCGCGTGCGAAGTCGTGATGACGACCCTACATGCCGGCGGAAAGTTCGATGAGAACTCCTACAAGGTTTCAGGCGGACTACATGGTGTTGGCATCTCCGTCGTCAACGCACTTTCGACCCGTCTCGAAGTCGAAATCAACCGCGACGGCAAAGTTCACCGTCAGAGTTATCAACGCGGCGTTCCCGACGCTCCGCTCGAAGTGCTTGGTGACACCGACGCAACTGGAACCAAAGTCACCTTCTTTCCCGATCCGCAGATTTTCCCAATCACCGAATTCTCATTCGACGTTCTCTCGAAGCGTTTACGTGAACTTTCATTTCTCAACGCCGGCGTTCGAATCAGAATTCTCGACGCCAGTACCGGCAAGAGCCACGATTTTCGTTACGAGGGCGGAATCAATTCCTTCGTCGAGCACCTGAATGAAAAGCGCAGCCCTCTCCATCCGGAGCCGATCTACCTGACTGGCCAACGGACCTTCGATGACCACGGCCGACAGGTCTCTGTAGACGTGGAAATTTCCATCCAATACAACGACTCTTACAACGAGTCCGTCTTTTCCTTCGCGAATAATATCAACACGATCGAAGGTGGGACCCACCTGGTCGGCTTCCGAACCGCCCTGACGCGCACGCTCAACCGCTATATCAACGCGAACTCCAAAGGCGGTTCAAAGTCGGGGGCCAGGGGAAACAAGAACGAAACGCCGGCCGTTGCCGGCGAGGATCTGCGTGAAGGTCTGACCGCGGTGATTTCCGTGAAGATTCCGCAACCTGAGTTCGAAGGACAGACAAAGACGAAGCTAGGCACGAGCGGAGTGCGCGGTGTCGTCGAAGCGATTGTCTATCAGCAGTTGTCGAGTTTCCTCGAAGAGAATCCGAGCGTCGCAAAGCCCATCGTCGCAAAGATTGTCGACACCGCGAGAGCTCGAGAAGCGGCCCGCAAAGCGCGTGATCTGGCTCGCCGGAAAGGGGCGCTCTCGGACTTTAGTCTTCCCGGAAAACTCGCCGACTGCCAGGAACGGGACCCGGCGAAGTGTGAAATATTCATCGTCGAAGGGGACTCCGCCGGCGGGACCGCGAAACAGGGGCGATCGCGTGCAACCCAAGCAATTCTTCCCATTCGCGGGAAAATTCTGAATGTCGAGCGGGCCCGCGTCGATCGTATGCTCGCAAGCGTCGAAATCCAGGCGATCATTGCTGCCCTTGGAACTGGCATCGGTGAGGACTTCGCCGCCGAGAAGTCACGCTACCACCGCGTCATCATCATGACGGACGCCGATGTCGATGGCAGTCATATTCGCGTGCTCCTCCTTACGTTTTTCTACCGACAGATGCGTGACCTGATCGAGCGGGGTTATCTCTATGTCGCGCAACCTCCGCTCTTCAAGGTCAAGCGCGGTAAGTCGAGTTGCTATCTAAAGGACGAGCCTGCTCTCGAGGACTATCTGTTTGGTCTCGTGCTCGATGGGACAAGGGTCAATTGTGGGGACGGGCAAGTACTAGAGTTCGACGAACTGCATTCACTCCTCAAGAATGGCAGTAGTCGCCAGAAGACCCTCGATCATTACAAAATTCGTCTTTTCGATGAACGCGTGGTTGACGCCGCGTCTCACGTCGCGCGCCCGACTGCTGACGATCTACGAGACGAACGTGTTCTCCTCGAAGAAGTCGCGCCACTGATCGGAGCTGAGCTTCTTCGCGCGCGTCCGCTCGATGGCGACGACGCAGTCGGTGAGCTGAGTTGGAGCACAGAATCCGAGCTCGACGGCAGCGACTACAAACTCGTTGCAAAATCGCGCCGAGCGGGTCAAACGCTTCGCAGTCCACTCGATCGCTCGCTCGTCACGTCGGCCGAATTCAAAAAGATGATCCGATTGGCGGATGAACTCACCGAACTCGGCCCCGCTCCCTACGAGCTGCATTTCGGAGATCGCGAGGCGGAGAACTTCCAGCTGGTCTCTCAATTGCTCATGCGCATGCTCGAAATTGCAAACAAGGGCCTTACGATTCAACGCTACAAGGGTCTCGGTGAAATGAATCCGGACCAACTTGCCGAGACAACGATGAACTCGGAGAACCGTAGCCTCGTGCAGGTTCGAGTGGAGGATGGGATCGAAGCGGACGATGTCTTCACGACTTTGATGGGGGACGTGGTCGAGCCCAGGCGACGCTTCATCGAAGACAACGCGCTCAACGTGACGAACCTGGATGTCTAGGAAAGCAGGGGCGAAGTAACAGAAGTGTCCGACGAGCCGATCGATCCCACAGGCGACGATACGCCGCCCACGTCTCCTGACGGCGGTATATCCACGATAAACATCGAGGATGAGGTCCGTTCATCCTTCCTCGCCTATTCGATGTCGGTGATCATCAATCGCGCGCTGTCCGATGTGCGAGACGGCTTGAAGCCAGTCCATCGGCGAATCCTCTACGCGATGAATCAGGAGGGTCTGCTCTCCAATCGGCCCTATTCAAAGTCTGCCGGTGTGGTTGGCGAGGTTTTGAAGCATTACCACCCCCACGGTGACAGTGCAGTCTACGATTCGATGGTTCGGATGGCTCAGGATTTTTCGCTGCGATATCCGCTCGTCGATGGTCAGGGAAACTTCGGCAGCATTGATGGCGATTCCGCGGCGGCCTATCGCTATACCGAAGCGCGGCTTGCAAAAATTGCGGAGGAAATGCTCCGGGACATCGATCGCGAGACGGTCGATTTTCAGCCAAACTTCGACGGACAGATGGAAGAGCCGATCGTTCTTCCTTCGCGTTTTCCCAATCTGCTCGCGAATGGTTCTGCCGGCATCGCGGTCGGAATGGCGACCAATGTCCCGCCCCACAATCTTCGTGAACTTACCGCTGCGCTCATTCTCGAAGCCGGCAACCCCGACTGTACGCTCGATGAGATACTCGAGAAGATGCCTGGTCCCGATTTTCCGACGGGCGCAATGTTATGCGGAACCGACGGTATTCGGAGCTATTTCGCGACGGGCCGCGGACACCTGACCTTGCGGGCGCAGGCTGAGTTCGAGCCGTACAAGCGTGGCACCCGTATCGTTGTCACCGAGATTCCCTACCAGGTCAATAAATCGCTGCTTCTCGAACGAATCGCCGACCTCGTCCGTGACGGTCGTCTCGAAGGCATTGCCGATCTTCGAGATGAATCCAGTCGCGAAGGCATGCGGGTCGTCATCGAGCTCAAGAAAGACGCCGCCGAAGACATCGTCCTCAATCAGCTTTACAAGATGACGCCGCTCCAGACGACATTCGGTGTCAACCTTCTCGCATTGGTCGGCAATCGACCACAAACACTGTCGATCAAGCAAGCTCTCCGTCACTTCATCGAGTTCCGCAAGGAAGTCGTCATCCGCCGCGCGATCTACGACTTGGCGCAAGCGGAGGCCCGAGCGCATATCCTCGAGGGTTTTGCGATCGCGCTCGACCACCTCGACGAGATCATCGCTTTGATTCGCGCTGCCGCAGATGCGGCAACGGCGCGTGTAGAGTTGATGTCTCGGTTCGACCTTTCTGAACGGCAGGCCCAGGCCATACTCGATATGCGCTTGCGCGCCCTTACGGCGATGGAACGACAGCGTGTCCTCGACGAACTGGAAGCGCTGCGTCTAAAGATTGCCGACCTGAAGGACTTGCTCGCGAGCGACGAGCGAATACTTGAAGTCGTGGTTGAAGAGCTCAGGGATATCGAGGAGAAATTCGGCGATGAGCGCCGTACGGAGCTCGCTCCCGCGATCGATGGCATCACGAACGAAGACATGATCGTCGAAGAAGACATGGTCGTGACCTTGTCCCACCTCGGTTATATCAAGCGAAATCCGGCCACTCTCTATCGTCAACAGCGCCGCGGCGGCAAGGGCGCGAAGGGCATGTCGACCCGCGAAGAGGATTTCGTTCGCCATCTCGGTGTCGCTTCGACGCATGCCTACCTGCTCTTCTTTACGAATTTCGGCCGTCTACATTGGCTGAAAGTTCACGAGCTACCGCAGCTCGGTCGAGCTGCCAAGGGTAAAGCGATCGTGAACGTGCTGACGCTACAAGCGGGCGAGCGGGTTCAGACCATGCTCCCGGTCCGTAGTTTCGAGGAAGGAGCGGACGAGTACATCATCTTGTCGACACGAAAGGGTGTCATCAAGAAGACGTCGCTGCGTGCATTCTCGAATCCCCGTAAGGCAGGCATCGTTGCGATCAATCTTTCAGAGGGCGACGAGTTGATCGCGGCGGGACGGAGCAGCGGCAGCGATGATGTTCTACTTGCGACACGCTCGGGCAAATCGATCCGATTCAGCGAGGACGATGCTCGGGCGATGGGCCGAACCGCGACGGGCGTGCGTGGCATCGCGCTGAGCGCGCACGATGCTGTCGTCGGTATGGAGATCCTGAGCGGCAACGCCGAGATACTCACCACGACGGAACGTGGCTACGGGAAACGCACACCGCTCGCCGACTATCGTCCGCAGCGCCGCGGTGGTCAGGGCATCATTAATATCCGCGCGAATGAGCGTAATGGCCCGGTGATCGGGATCGCCCAGGTCATGATCGACGACGACGTCATGCTGATCACCGACGGCGGGAAGGTTTTGCGCTGCCCTGTGAGCGGGATCTCTTCGATGGGTCGGGCGACGCAGGGCGTGCGCGTCATGAATCTCGACTCGGATGAAAAACTGGTGTCGATCGCGCGCGTCGCTGAGGAGGACGTCGTAGGTACTGTTCTTGATGCAGAACCAACAGAAAGTACAGCCACTCCAGTGACCGAAACGGCGCTCGAGACACCCGAGGCAGACTCTCCGCCCGACTCTCCTCTCGACGAGGACGAATAGTCTCGTGGATCTTTCGCATTCGCGGCGTGAGTTCCGACGCGCGAAGCGCTCGATTCCTGGTGGCGTAAATAGCCCCGTGCGAGCTTTTGGTTCCGTCGGCGGAATTCCGCGCTTCATCGAATCCGCGAAAGGCGCGCGCATTCGCGACATCGACGGCAATGAGTACATTGACTATGTCGGGTCCTGGGGCCCGATGATCCTCGGACATGCCCATCCAAAGATTCTCGCGGCGCTGCGCGAGGTGATGAAGTCGGGAACGAGTTTCGGTGCGCCGACCGCGCGCGAGTCCGATCTGGCCGAGGCGATTCGGCGTGCGCTTCCTTCGGTTCAACAGGTTCGCATGGTGAGTTCTGGGACCGAAGCCACGATGAGCGCGCTGAGGCTCGCGCGGGGCACAACACAACGAACTCGAATACTCAAATTCGATGGCTGCTACCACGGCCATTCGGATGGATTGCTCGTCGGTGCTGGAAGCGGGGTCGCAACCCTCGGCATTCCCGGCTCGCCGGGCGTTCCGTCCGCCATGACCGATTTGACCATCATCGCGCCCTTCAATGATCTCGCGGCGACTCGGTCTGCATTCGAGAAATGGGGCAAGGATATTGCCGCGATCATCGTCGAGCCGGTCGCTGGAAATATGGGATGTATCCCGCCGGCCAGCGGATTCCTCGCGGGTTTGCGGGCTCTTTGCGACGAGTTCGGGTCGCTGCTGATCTTCGACGAAGTGATGACCGGATTCCGTGTTGCGCGCGGTGGTGCACAGCGGCTGTACAAGGTGAAGCCCGACCTCACGACGCTCGGGAAGATCGTCGGCGGGGGACTTCCCGCGGCCGCCTATGGCGGGCGTCGAGATCTGATGTCACGAATCGCACCCGAAGGCGATATCTATCAAGCCGGCACGCTGTCGGGCAATCCGCTCGCCGTTGCGGCCGGTCTCGTCACGCTTGAATTACTTGAAGCCGATGGGGTCTACGAGACCCTATCTGCCCGCTCGAATGCGCTGGCCACCGGTCTCGCTGAGATGGCCGCGGATCTGGGCGTCCCGATGACCACCCACAGTGTCGGTGGGATGTTTGGTTTCTTCTTCCATGCGGGCCCCGTCGATTCGTTCGCACAGGCGCAGCAAAGTGATGCAGTCGCCTTCCGACGCTTCTTTGCGGCAATGCTCGAAGAGGGCGTGTATTTGGCGCCCTCGCCCTATGAAGCGGGCTTTGTGTCCCTCGCACACCAACCGCGAGACATCACCAAAACCCTCGAATCAGCCCGGCGCGCACTCGCTCGAGTGGCCCGCGCGCGTTGAGCCGACTTCGTCAAAAGGCTATGCTGCCCCCCGATTTCCGGCCTTTCGGGGCTAGCTGAAATCGCCGCGCCCGAGCGCGAGTGAGGATCCGTGAGTCAGCCGCCCGATTATCCGGGGCGCCAGCGCGTCAAGCGTGCGGCAGCCGCGGCTGGGAGCGATGCGTACCAGGGAGCCTTCGAGGCGGTCGGGTCGGTTCTGGTCGCTTGTGCCTTTGGGTATTGGGTCGACTCTCAGTGGGAAACGAAACCCTGGGGTCTACTCGTCGGGACAGTCGTAGGTTTCGCGGCGATGGTGCTTCGGTTGGTTCGGTTGGGGAAAGAGCTTCATCCCGACTCGATCGGGACGGACGGTGTGATACCCGGGAAGTCTGCCGGTCGGATCGAAGACGATCTAGGCGTTGGCGTTGCACCGGGAATGAGTTCGGTACTGCGTGACGACGATGAAGACTATGACGACGATGAAGACTACGAAGGCGATGAAGACGAAGATGGGAACGGCGAGGCGAAGTGAAGTTCGAATTGGCCAAGGTTGAGCAATGGAATCTCGGGCTCTCCGCAAGTGCGGTGGCAGCGTCCTATGCGCTCGTGACGCCCCATTTTGCCACGAGTCTTGCCGCGGGCGCCTTTCTCGAAGCCATCAACCTCGGCGCGATTCACAGGGCGGCGCAGCGTCTCTTTGCGGGCGAATTGATGTCCGGGGGCTGGGTCGGAGGACTGTCGCTGCGCTTCATCATTTTGGGGACGGCGATCTATCTGACTATGCACGCGGGTGCGAATCCGATCGCGCTCTTGATCGGCCTGTCCATCGCGATGCCGGCGACCGTAATCGATGCCTGGCTGAATCGGCCTCCGATCCTGGACCCGGCGACTCTTCCGGTCTTTCTCGATGATCGGATCGATGATGGCGAGGACGATCGACTTTGGCAGATCGGTCGCCTCTTTACTTCCAAGTACTCTGATCAGCCGGATGATCATCCGGCTGATAGTCCCGATGACGGTCCAGACAGCATCGACGAGAGAAACTGATGAACGCTTTCGAAAGCCTTGCACATCAACTTGAAACCGAATGGGTCTACATATCGGCGCTGTTTGCCGCCGGGATCCTGATGCTCGCGGGCCTATCGGTCAAGCGAGCTGTGGCCGGCGAAAACGGCGGCGTGGTGCCGGACGAAGGCGTCACGATCCGAAACGTCATCGAGGTCATCATCCAGGCTCTGGGAGATCTCGGCGAGACAACGATCGGCGAGGACTGGCGACGCTATTTCCCGATCGTCGGGACGATCTTTTTTTACATACTCGTTTCGAACATTCTGAGTCTCATTCCAGGGCTGCTCGGTTCGACGAGCGACGCGAACGTGACGTTCGCATGGGCCATCATTTCATTCGCAGCCTATAACTATATTGGCATCAGGCAGCACGGGTGGAAATACATCTACCAGTTCATGGGACCTGCGCTGCTGAATATGGAAATCGGCGGTAAGCATTATCACGTGCGCGTGCTGACGCCCATTTTTTTGCCTCTCGAGATCGTGCTGCATCTCGCACGAATCTTGACACTCGGTGTTCGTCTGCTCGCCAACATGTTCGCGGATCACAAGGTCGTGGTGATTTGGCTGGGCCTGGTGCCGTTCGTGCTTCCGGCGATCTTCATGGGCCTCGGTTTG